>NZ_JAUCFQ010000007.1:0-237801 GCF_030348345.1 Peribacillus sp. NJ4 | reverse complement strand
GTGACACTTGCAGTTACTCCAGGAAAAGCAGGAAGCGTAGCGGTAATAGTTACTGTCCCAGGTCCGTCAGTAGCTGTAAAAATAGGGTTGATGACAAAGTTACCCGAAGCATTAGTTGTAGTAGAAGCAGGAGCTATAGAGCCAAGAGCGGGATTACTTACTGAAAAATTCACTTGTGTACCTACTGGAGCGGGACTACCATTCACCAACACTTGACCAGTAAGAGTTGCAGTATTAGATCCTGTTCCAAAAGCACATATTGTTGTAGATGGATCAACATTCAAGGTAATAGTCGCTGTGGGTGGAGGAGGAGTTGGGGGAATAGTTAACAAATCCAGAACGTTTTCAAACTTGAACTCCAGCAGCATTTCTTTCTTGATCACATCACGAAGCGTTCTTTGAACACTTGCATCAACAGCAAGAAGATTGGGTAACGAAACCACTGCAGGAGAAAGTGTGGTTCCTGTTGGTAATGTTCCTAAAACAAATTGAAGCTTCTCTGCCTCAGCATTGATGATGTGAGCGAGGGCTAATTCTTCAAGAGCAATGGAAGACAAAAGTAACGGTACAGTCTGAGCAGTCGTAATCGAAATGGTTGGTGTAATATTAGGGATGTTTGGAAAAGACAAAAATGATTCACCTCTTTTTTAGTTTAGGAAACCATAAAAATGAGTGCATGGATTCCCATTTTGTTATTTGCATAGACAAATAACTATCTAGACATTTTTTATATAGTTATTCAACCAGCCTTTGAATGACTGAGCGTTTGCCCATGTGTAGAAGTGAATTTTCAACTGAAAGAACCTATAGACCCCAGGAGGGGGGCAGATAGATAAACTTATACCACCTTGCAAAAAAAATTCAAAAAAACCACTCTATATAGGAAAAATAGTCATCCGTCTGTAAAAATACAATTTTACGAACGTTGTAATTTGTCCTTAAAACTGCCGTTTTTCGTTAAAGTATTGATGAACTTTGCGAACTTCTATGTACTTTTATGGACGTTCTGAACGGTATAAAAGCACCTCCCCTCCTACAATCAAAATTTTGTAATGTGTCTCATTCTTCATATTTGCCATTCTAATCTCCTCATCTCAATTTTATAAAGTAGCTCACCAATCTAACGCTTCAGCATTAATGATTAGCATGTAAATGGCGACCAACATAACAACACCAGAAAATACATAATGGAGCGTACACTGCTGTTTGCTTAAGCGAGCTGCCAGCCAAGCTCCGACTTGTTCCGCCGTCAACTCCCCCTCCAACAAATTCGAACATAATCCACCAGTTTACAAGGTCAGATAAGCTATAGCTTATAGCTGTCATAAGCCCAAATGTGTCCACAGATACCAGAGAAGATCCAATTGCTGCAATTGATCCACCCCCACCGAGCAAACCAATTACGAATCCGACAATAGTTCCTGAAACAATGAAGAAGAGCACTTGAATTAGTCGTCATTCTTTCCTGGGACTCTTACCAACAAATCTGAGTAGTTGACGATTCACCTCCTTACTCTATTTACTCATCATTTAGATAAGCAAAAACCATGCCAACTAATTTTTCCTGTAAAACCGCTTGTTTTGCACACTGCACTCTTTGGAAATTCCCAATTTTACTATCATTCATATGAAAAAACCTTTAACATCAAGCTTAAAGCCTTCCTAGGACTAGGAACTATTTTTGCATCTGTGATAAACTCTTCAAGCTATTTCTATAAAGTGATTCTCTAACCTATCAGTTAACAAGAATTTTTCTTAGATTTCGTATAACTGAAAAAGCGTACAAGAACATTGTTAATGTGCTACCTCTGA
Source organism: Peribacillus sp. NJ4 (assembly GCF_030348345.1). Taxonomy (NCBI): domain Bacteria; kingdom Bacillati; phylum Bacillota; class Bacilli; order Caryophanales; family Bacillaceae; genus Peribacillus; species Peribacillus sp. NJ4. Next base: position 235,989 of record NZ_JAUCFQ010000007.1, on the reverse strand, counting down.
TAGAAATGAAAAAAATCGCTCCAATGTTATTTAGAACGATTTAACGTAAACGACCTTATTCAAATAAAGCGCCTTTGATTCCCCCCTTGTACAATCAAAAAAAGTTATAAGTTCTGGAGACTTGAAAAAAACACCTCAAATTCCCCTGTCACTTTAATCGGTAAGTTGCACCTGTTTTAAGTGCTATTTTGCCCTTGAAAATACGAGTTTCTGTACAAATATGTTGGTAGGTATTTTTTAGGATTTATAGAATGATACATAATAAAGACGGCTTTTTTTACATTCAAACTAGATTTTAAAGGAATTAGGATAACAAAGCCGAATAATTCTTAGAAGTAATGATAGATATGGGGTGTATATAGTGGATAAGAAAGAATTTTGGGGATTAATCGAAGAATCCAAAGGATTTGATATACAGGCTGAGTGGTTAACAGAGGTATTATCTCAAAAGGAATTAGAGGAAGTGTTGGAATTCGAATTTATGTTTCAAGGATTGATAAACGAAAGTTACCAATCTCGTTTATGGGGAGCAGCCTTCGTCCTAATGGGGGGATGCTCTGACGATACATTCGATTATTTTCGGGGTTGGCTAATCGGGCAGGGCGAAGAAATATATAATAAGGTAATTAATGACCCTGAATATCTAGCAGAATACATTAGTGAAGATAATCTTGATGAAGAGGGGTTTCCGCAAAATGAAGAATTGCTCTCGGTTGGATTAGATGCCTACACTCTAATAAAGACAGGCGACATTGAGTGGGATGATGACATACATGATGAAATGTTAGAAGAGCTTGAAAAAATGGGGTTACAGACAGAAAAAGATATAGAATTTGATTGGGAAGAGGATGATCTAGAGGAATTATTTCCAGTTTTGTGGGGAAGGTTTGGGGATGATCCGTTAGGTTAAAAAGACACATTCCGGTTAATTTTTTAGGAATTTACTATCTTGTTATGGGTGCTTTCCTTTATCAACGAACTTCCGCAATCGGGCGCGATTGCGGAACAAAGAGCAGTCGCTTTTTTACTGGTAAGATCCGAAGTTTTCTAAAAATGATTGATGTAGATAATTAAGAAACCCAGCATCTTCACATGAGAAGATGCTGGGTTTTTAAGGTTGGATGTGCAAAATATTACCTCCTAAAGTGACACATTGTGCGTAAAAAGGTTTTCAGATTGGCTGTATAAAACACCCTTAGAAGGGGTACCGCCAGCAAAACGCGGATTTACAACGTTAAGGATATTCCAGTATTAAAAATCCCAATCTCTCATTTATATCACTGAGAGATTGGAAATTATTCAACAAATCTTCTATTAGCTGATATTGAAGAAAAGCACAGTTCATGGCTCGCTCCTTTATTTAATAGAATTTCTTAATTTATTTCTTAGTTTGTCAATCCATGTTTCTTCAATGGTGTACTTACCCTAACTGGCGTTTAAATACTTTACTGGCGAAGAAGTAAGCGATGACCATGATGCCGACGCACCAGGCAAGCGCGATCCAGATATCGTTGCCAACAGACCCTTCATACAAGAGGGCACGAATCGCATTCACGATTGAAGTCACGGGCTGGTTCTCAGCGAACGCACGGACAATTTTAGGCATGGTTTCGGTGGGGACAAAGGCCGAACTGATAAACGGAAGGAAAATCAGCGGGTACGAGTAGGCTGTCGCCCCTTCCATAGACCCTGCTGTCAATCCCGGAATGATCGCCAGCCATGTCAGCGCCAGCGTAAACAGCCCTAGTATCCCAGCAACCGCGAGCCAATCCAGGATATTAGCACTGGAACGGAAGCCCATCAAGAGCGCGACGAGGATAACCACCACGACAGTAAGCGCATTGGAAACAAGCGAGGTCAACACGTGAGCCCACAATACCGACGAGCGCTTGATGGGCATGGTAATGAAACGCGCCATCAGCCCGCTCTTTACATCCGTAAACAGCCGTACGGAAGTGTAAGCGACGCCGGATGCGATAGCCATCAGCAAGATTCCCGGTAATAAATAATTGACGTAGTTGTCCGTGCCTGTCTCTATGGCGCCGCCAAATACGTAAACAAACAGCAGCAGCATCATAATCGGCGTAATCGCCACCGTGATAATTGTATCCGGGCTGCGCATGATGTTGCGCATTAAACGCCCTAGTAATACCCCTGTTTTGCTTTTCATTTACATCTCCTCCTTTTTGCCGATGATCGCGAGGAAAATTTCCTCCAATGTCGGCTGCTTCTCGATGTACTCCACTTTCGCTGGCGGGAACATCTCCTTGAGTTCGGTAAGGGTCCCGGTCGAGATGATTTTTCCGCCATGCAGGATGGCGATACGGTCCGCCAATTGTTCGGCTTCCTCCAGGTACTGGGTCGTCAGCAAGATGGTCGTGCCGCCGCCGGCAAGCTCCTTGACGGTATCCCAGACTTCAATCCGCGCTTCGGGGTCAAGCCCTGTCGTCGGTTCATCGAGAAAAATGACTGCTGGCGTCCCGATCAGGCTCATGGCGATGTCAAGCCGGCGCTTCATCCCGCCGGAATATTTGTCCGCCCGGCGGTTGGCCGCATCGGTCAGGCTGAATCTTGCAAGCAGATTGTCGGCGACTTGAGCGGGATTGGAAACTCCCCGCAACTTGGCGATCATTATCAGGTTTTCCCGCCCAGTGAGCATGCCGTCTAAAGCTGCGAACTGTCCTGTCAGGCTGATGCTCTGGCGAACTTGATCCGGTTGACGCTGGACGTCAAAGCCGCAAATACCTACTTCGCCGCCATCGGCCTTCATCAGCGTCGAGAGGATGTTGACCGTCGTCGTCTTGCCCGCTCCATTTGAGCCCAACAGTGCGAAAATTTCGCCACGCCGCACCTCAAAATCCACCCCCTTTAAGACTTCGTTGTCTTTAAAAAATTTTTTTAACCCTTTTACAGAAATCGCTGCATTGCTCATACTTTTTTCCTCCTTATAAAATGCGCAGCAAGGTCGCTTGCGAGATCCGTAATTATCCGGTCAGCGCCTTGCGGAGCTAGATTGCCTATACTCATCTATTTAGTCTGACTGATAATCAGTATAACTTACTACTGAGTTAAAAATATAACTGATTAGCGAAGGTGGCAATTCACATTTGTAACCAGCTATTCAGTCGGTATTATCTATTGAATTTATTTTTTCCCAAACGCTTCATGATACTCTGATTCAAATCTTCACGATACTTGGCAACATAGGTTTTAGCGTTTGCCACTAGTTCGTCGGCAAAGGACGCCACGTCGTCCCCAGTAATCTCCAGCACCTGTCTACCTTCCGCCGCACCGGCTTCGAACAACTCGATTAATTCATACTGAATGTGCAGCATATCCATCCCGCTGCCCGCTGAGAAATTCCACATGTAGTTTTGAATTTTTTTAAATACAAACTGGTAGTCCTCTGGCAGGGCTTCAACCCGTGCCATCATCATCTTGTATTCTTTTTTATCACCAATCATTTTTTTGAACATTTCCATCATGTTATTTTTCCTCCTTTTTTATAAAACTGAACAAGACACTCCAAAATATCGGACGGAATATCTTATGAAGCTAGATTGACTTTAAGACGTTGATTTTTGATGATACAAAATCCCATTTTTTCCAAAACATTTCAAGTTCCTGACGGCCAGCCTCATTAAGTGAATAAAACTTGCGGGGCGGCCCCATATCTGACGGTTTCTTTTCTATATTCACAAGTTTTTTCTTTTCTAATCGCACGAGGATGGTATAGACCGTCCCTTCCACGACTTCGGTAAACCCAAGCTCGTTCAGGCGGCGGGTAATCTCGTAGCCATAGGTTTCATGGCGGCTGATGATTTCCAGCACGCAGCCTTCCAGCGAACCCTTCAGCATTTCAGTTAAATTTTCCATGTTTAGATCCTCCTCTACCTCCTCTATTTTGTCTGACTTATATTCAGTATAACAGAGTACTAAGGTAAATTTTTACTGAATAGCTTTTGGGAAATCACGCTATTCATTATTACTTATTACATGTATATTGTATCACCGAGTAGAAGGTGTTAACTATTTTACTTAAAAATATTTTTGCAACCTCACTATTCAGTGATGTTGGTATCCAGTGTGACATACTACAGGTGTATCGTAACACGTAGTAGGTGGACTGTCAACTGGATTTTCTAAATATTTTTAAAACCAGCTATCCCCATTTGATACAGCCGATTTTCTTTATGGAGCTTTTACTTCCTCCTATGCTTCTTTCACAATGATTACACCGCGGATCATTCCCATCCAGCAGCTGTACATGTAGGTTCCCGGTTTCTCTGGTGTGAAAACGATGAGGTTTTCTCCTACTTCCAGTGACCAATTCCTTCTGAAAAAATGTTAATGAGTATTCCCGAAATGAAAGAAGAACTTCGTAGACCTATGTTCTTAATAATCTCAGCAGAAAAGTAAATGTTTATTATGCGTTCCTGCAAGATGCGAGGACGTTCTTCTTTTTGGGTTCACGGGAGCTTTAGTAAAATAACTGAGGATTATTAATGTAACTTATTCGCGTTCATCACTTTACCACTATCGGGCGCGATTATGAAATAACTCTTAGATTTAAACGACTTTATTGTTATATTTTTAAGTGCGGTGAAGTAATCTACATCAAAAATTAAATAACTTTATTGTCACTCTACAAATAAATAACCTTGATTTTTTTACACTAAGCAGAATAATCAAGGTTTTTACTTCCAAAAAATATCTTAGCCTATAAAATTCGTGTTTCTTTAATTTTTTTGTATATCACAGATATGGAAATAAAAGTAAGCCTATGACCCATTTTTACACGTATCTCGGCTGAACCCCTATATATTTACCTATCATTCCTTCTTGAACTCCCTCAGTTTAATACGATTTTCTCACAAATACTCGCTTATTCGCAGGATTTTATCACCATTGAATTTAAGTTCACGGTTAAATGGAGTGATTTCAGGACATGAAAATTTCGTGAAGGCATAGTGAAATAAAGGAGTTGTACAACACTCCACATTTTACCATATAATGTACATTCTCCACGCCGCCCCTGGAGGCTTTCCCTCCCATGTCTCAACGGGTCAATTGCCCTATCATTCCTTCGTCATGCCTATCCAAGGGGTGGAGGCCAGTTATTCTATCCTGATGAGTCGGTGCCCTTTTGTTCAAGAAATAGTGAGCAAAAGAGCCAAACCTTTGATACATATGGGTTTAGCGTTTGTTTGTTTTTATCGATAATGTAGGATTTTATACATCGTTGATATATCAACGTTTCTGACTTCTATGGAAGCCTGGTGGCTGCATAAAAAAGTGGCGTTTTTCAATGAATGCCACCCGTTTAAATCTTTTTCATAAGTTAGGCATCTAAATACATCCCTTAAATTAATTTTTTCATATATATATAAAAAATTAATTTAAGAGGGGATTTTATACATTGAAAGTAAAAAAAAGAAAAAAACTATCAGGTTTTTGTATTTTTCCGGGTTATAAATGGTGTGGACCTGGTTGTAGTGGACCCGGTGCCCCGATTAACGATGTTGATGCCTGTTGTAAAGCTCATGATGATTGTCTTAAGGTCGATTCACAGTGTAATTGTGACCGCGAGTTTCTTAATTGTCTCCGGTCAAAAATTGATCTTACTAGCAAAAAAGGTAGAATTGCAGCTCTAATGTATCTCTATATGAGAATCCAAACTATATTTACTTGTCTTATTAGGAATTAATAGGGGTCACGTCAACAAAAAGGGTTCTGGTGCAAAAACTTCAATAATAGCAATTAATCTCTAAATCTTGGACATACCGATACTATTAATCTTAAAAAAGGTGCGTCATAGTATGGAAAATCAAAATTTATTCAAGTGGAAACATTATCAGCATGACATGATTTTGTTAACAGTGAGATGGTACCTGCGGCAACTTGAGCTTTCGTAATTTAGTGGAGATGATGGAAGAACGCGGCTTATCGATGGCTCACACAACGGTTATGCGTTGGGTTCATCAATATGGACCGGAATTAGATGAAAGGGTACGGCGTCATCTTAAGCCGACAAATGACTCCTGGAGAGTCGATGAAACGTATATCAAAGTAAAAGGTCAATGGATGTATCTGTATCGTGCAGTGGATTCCAAAGGAAACACGATAGATTTTTATCTCAGTAAAACAATAGACAAAAAGGCTGCAAAGCGCTTCTTCAAGAAAGCTTTGCGGTCTTTTCATGTTTCTAAGCCTCGTGTCATGACGGTCGATAAGAACCCGGCTTATCCTATAGCAATTGAAGAGTTGAAAAAAGAGAAAAGCATACCTGATGGTATGCAACTTAGACAACAGAAGTACTTGAATAACATAGTGGAGCAAGATCATCGCTTTATAAAGAAGCGAGTCCGTTCTATGCAAGGATTAAAAACGTTTCGAACAGCCAAACAAATCATCTGTGGAGTGGAGGTGATACATATGCTGAAAAAAGGACAACTTCAACAAGGGGTGAAGTCTGTCCAAGGCGAGATTGAATTCATACATAAATTATTTGGAGTAGCCTCATAATTCATAGATAAAAAGGATATTGAGATTCTATGTTTCTAACAGGTCATATTTGCACCAGAACCGTTTTTTCTATCAGATGCCGTCATCAAATCCTTGTTAACCTATTATTACATCGTTATGATAAGCCATCGTTGCAGGGTTCGTATTGCCAAACGTCAGGTACCAAGGCTCACCTAGCGGTCCCCCTGCGGAAGTAGGACTTACTAGTTCATCGAACATCTTGCTTTCAACGTTGTAGCTTCGCACCGAACCTGTTGTAGCTACATCTCCACCCGTAATGGGAACAAACAGTTTTCCGCTTGGTCCGAACAAGATTGCCTGAGCAAATGCACGAGGCTCTCCCACGGTATAGAGGTCAATCTTGTCCTCGTCAAGATACGCGCCCGTTTCTCCGTGGAAGACGAGAATTTTGTCCGTGTCATTCACGGATCCACGGAAACTGGTGATGTAGATTTTACTGCCGTCGGGATTGAATACCAAGCCTTCAGGACGGTGGAGGTTGTTGGTGCTGTTGCTCTCTATAAATACTCCGAGGAAAGCCCCTGTATTCGGGTCGAAGCGCAGCACCCAGCCGCTATTCGGATCGGAAATGTCGAAGACGGAAACATACAGCAAGCTATCGGGACCGATCACTACACCGCGGGTATAGAAGGCCTGTTCGCTGAAGCCAGGGTGGTCAAGACTACCGAGAAACACCCCCGTGGTTCCATCAAACGCCCGCAGTTCTCCTGGCTTGTTCCCGTGGTCCATAAAGTCCGCCACAAACAGGACGTTGTCATCAGAGAGGATGATGCCGCGCGGCGCGAACGGAGCGTCGTCTTTTTCTTTTGAACTGACGAGTTCGCCCAGAAACTGCCCACTTTGTCCGCTGTACTTCAACACGTTGCCGTTATTCCTGCGAACGTTCTGGTTGGCTACAAGTAGATTCTCCTCATGGTCGAAGAGTAGTCCTCGAGGACCGTTCAAGCCGCCGCTGCCTGGTACGACAAAGGCGCCGAGGAACTGCCCCGTTACTGGGTCGAATGTCTTTACGGTGTTGTCGTTTCCGTCACCGATGTAGAGTAAGTCCTGCCCCGTGCTGAGTGGACTGAAGCCCGGCACACCTGTGTAAATTAATTTATTTTCCTTTTGCAAATACCATTTCCCCTTCAAAAACATATTTTAAGTAAAAAATTAATTTTTACCTAGTTTAAATTATGTGGACAAGTAATTTTTCGAAAGGGACAAACTAAATCTTTTTTTCAAAACACGCTTTTTCTATTTGTTCTTTTATCAAGGTTTATAGAGTTTTTTTAATCAAACTTTATTTCAAGGCTACACCCTTACATTTATTCCGTTTGGGACGTTCGTAAAAGTGTGTAGAAGTTAGAGAACGTTCGAAAACTGTTTTTTATACTTAAACGAACATGAAAACCGGCTGTTTTGTAAGGAAATTGTACCGTTCGGGAAAGTCTACTTTTACGAACGGTAGCAACAATGCTATACCGTCTATTTCGGAAGTTTTATACGCTACCACCTGAAAAGTCGATCTCCTCTACGTTAAGGAATCGACTTTTTTACTTCTTCTTAAAAACTAACGTACCTTTTATTTAATAAAGGTAAGCCAACAATGGGTCTCTGTCCCACACCATTAGTATATTTTCAGAAATCACGTCACACTTTGCCCCCTAAAAAAGACCGTCTCTTTAAAAGTAACGGTCTTTTCATTCTTATTCAATTGTTAACTGCTGATTTCATCACTGCTTTCATCATGGTGATGGTCATGATGATCCTCTAAATTTAACCTTGCTGATACTCCTGCGTGATCGGATGGCCAAAGCCCTGTTTCTGTTCGGTCTTTCTGCGATTCTCCTACTAATTCTGCTTCTATTGGTTCCCAGCCGTTTTTAAATAAAATATAATCTATTCTTTGGTTCAACATAGAAACTGCATTTAATAAATCAGGAGCTTGACAACAGGTAAACCCTGGTCCTTTACCAACTTTACTCCATACATCATGAAAGCCTGCATTAATAAACAAATTATTAGTGGTGCTATTAGGGATGGAGTTTAAATCTCCCGTAATAACCACGGGTAACCGTGTATTTGCAGGTCCCTGCAGAATTTCATTTGCTTGAGCATTCCGTATTGCTTCAACAGTTGGATCCAAATGTGTGTTGATCATCCTGAAAACTTGTCCATCTATCTTAACATCTACAGAGGACCATCCTCGAAGTACTGTTAAGGGTTGTCCTCCTACGGGTACAATTAGATTTGTTTGGAAATTAGCTTCTTGGCGTCTAATTACCTTCAAATTTCTTTCTTTTCGAATCAATATTACATCCCTATCCAAAAATCGAACTAAATTTCCATTGCTATCAGGAAGTTCCACCGATAGATTTCGGTTCTGAGCTGCAACTTCGTAGTTCAACCCCATTTCCTCTAACTCTTTCAATAATAATTCTATAAAGTCGTAGGTAACAATTCCGAAAGTAGGGATAATAAGTTGCCATAGCTCAGCTTCTTGCAAACCGATAAGATCAGGTTTTTCCAAAGCGATAGCTCTAGCAATTGCCTTCGCACGAACAGGAAAATTGGTCGCAAGAAATTGTCGAAACACTTCTGTTACCCGCTGGGGAATTTGTGCTGGCGTTGCGGTTAAAATCGGTGTCAGATCCGCACCTAAATAAAGATTCCATGTTAGGAACGAAACATCAAGTTTGCTTCTTGAATTCATTTACACTTCACTCCCATCAAATTCATCTACTAGTAGTAGATGAATTTGATGGAGAATTGAAACGGCAGTTATACTACTACTGCTTTTTTTATAATCAGAACTTCTTTTTGATACAGCAAAAAAAGATTTGACCTTTGAATGATTATTTTAGTTGAAAAAGAAAAATCAACAGCATTGTTTAACAGAGTATATTTAAAAGAAGTAACAATCAAAAAAAGTTCGTAAAAGTGTACTTTTACGAACATAGTTAATTTCCAACCCAGCCCATTTAGTTAGTTACAAAAAAGAACCCATTTCATTAATAAATGGTTCTTCCTAGGCGGATATATCTAAGGAGAAAGCTGGGGTAACATACCAGCATAATAATTCAGAAAAATAGGTTTTATCCCCATCGAATAAAGCCATTTAATTAACGACTTCTCTATTTGGATTTACTCCGTTTTGGTATAAATATACTCACATAAAACAAAACTATAATAAATGGTGTTTTTTATTGGGATGGGAAAGGATGACCATGATGAATCATTTGTGGCGGAAATCTTTGAAATCTAAAATGGCGAAAATATCTCCAACAGTGGGACAATTCAAGCAAGAACCAGATCCGCTATTTGATAACTTGACTAATAACGAAAACAAGTTCCGCTCTATATATAAAGATTGCTCTGATGTTATCTTTCGTCCTTTTTTCATAGGTGGAAAAGATAAATCCATTCTACTTTACATTGAAGGTTTGTCAAACATTGAAGAAATAGATGACAACGTACTTTCTCCACTTATGCAGAACACTGAGGAGGAATTCTACAACGTTAATAGTCTGATCGAAAAGAAAATATCTGTTTCCAATGTGAAAGAAATCAAAACATTTTCTGAGTGTATACAGGAAATCTCCTCGGGAAATCCAGTGATACTGGTAGATAAGAGAAAAACGGGGTTTTCGTTAGGCCTCTCAAAATGGGAGAAACGTTCAGTTGAGGAACCCTCAGCTGAAATGGTTGTCAGGGGACCACGTGAAGCATTTGTGGAAACCTTACGGGTAAACACTTCCTTACTTCGAAGAAAAATAAGAAGTCCCGAACTAAAAATGCAATCAATTGAGATAGGTCGTTACACCAAAACAAAGGTTGTTATCACGTATATGGAAGGAATTGCAGATAGGACTTTAATAGAAGAAACCCAAAACCGGCTAAGCCGAATTGAAATTGACGGAATATTGGAAAGCGGAATGATACAGGAGCTTATTGAAGACAACCCAAAATCCCCTTTCCCACAGGTTTTAGCGACGGAACGCCCTGATGTAGTTACCTCAAACCTTCTTGAAGGACGTGTGGCCATCTTAGTAGATGGAACTCCTTTTTCTATCGTTGTGCCTTCGACTTTTTATTCTTTACTTCAATCAAGTGAGGATTATTATGAACGATTCTTGATTGGGACGGCTATTCGATGGCTTCGTTACCTTTTCCTTGTGATTTCACTGTTCCTTCCTGCCTTGTATGTGGCGTTAATCACCTTTCACCATGAGATGATTCCGACGAACCTTTTAATTAGTATGGCTGCCTCGCGAGAGCATGTTCCATTTCCTGCTCTCGTTGAAGTTTTAATCATGGAAGTCATGTTTGAAGCGTTGCGTGAAGCAGGGTTACGACTTCCGAAACAGATCGGGGGTGCAGTAAGCATTGTCGGGGCTCTTGTCATAGGTGAAGCTGCTGTTTCCGCGGGAATTGTCTCTGCACCAATGGTTATAGTCGTTGCGATTACAGGCGTCGCCTCTTTTACGATTCCACGGTATCCGGCAGCAATCGCGATTCGTATGCTTCGTTTTCCAATGATTCTGTTTGCCGGGACACTAGGGATGCTTGGAATTATGCTTGGGACCATCACAATAATTATCCACTTATGTACGCTTCATTCCTTTGGTGTACCGTATCTTAGACCAGTAGCTCCGTTAAAAAGTAGTGAGTTAGAAGATGTGCTTACACGTTCCCCATGGTGGAAGCTGAATCCAAGGACTCAATCAACAGGGGAATACAATAAATATCGACAATCCAATGGGCAGATGCCTGATCCGACTAGTAAGGGTAAAGAGTAGCAAATCTTTTTACTGGATGGCTTAAGCTTTTCAGCTGCTTTCCCCAGATAAACTTTAAGAGAATTAGTTGAAAGTTCTTGAATGGATATATTTCCAAAACTATTCACCAACAAGTTAAATTGGACGTAATAGGCCTTTAATGTTTGTGGAGAATAACCTTGGATTTGCTTATCTGCCTTATATAAACCCCATACATCAGTTAAGATCATACCTGTTTCTCTCCAATCTATACCATATTAATAGACAGTAAAGACAAAAGAAGAACTATTATACTAGATTAGTAGATTTTTCATTAAACAATAACACCTGTCAGTTAAAGACGAAAAAGCTGCCTTAAGACAGCTCTGATCTTCAGCTAACGCACCCGTTAGTTCTATAAGACTTATTTTAGAGTTGACACAAACTGTGATGTTACTTCAGTTAGTTGAGGTATAACCATATAGTTGTAAATAAAATTCCAGTGATAATGATAAAACATACAAATTGTGAAAATTCTCATCAGGAAAAGCTCAAAAAAAAGATTTAGTTATTTTTTATTTGGTTACAAAATGAATAAAGGTGGCTGATATTATTATCGCTACACAAAGTACTAAAACAAGGAAGAACCCTGTATTTATGAAATGACTATAAATCCATGTATCATACATTAAACTCCACCTTAGTTTTTGTTTTTATCTGGTGTGAACGAAACTGTGGTGTTCCACTTAATGTTAAAGTCCATATTTTTTAAAGAGAAACAAACCACCGAAAATAAAGAGAAATACAAATATGCAAATTGAAAAAACTTTTAATTCGTCCTTATCAACTTAGCAAGCCAATCGGTCGGTACTTTTCCGTTTAGGGCAGGCGCCATTATTGATAGATTTGCTGCAGTTGATAAATCGCTTCTTTGGCTGGAATGGAAGAGATTGCTCCTTTTCCAGTCGTAGTAAGAGCGCCACTAGCGTTTGCAAAGCTTAGGATTTCTTGGTGATGAAGTTCAAGAACTTCTTCCAGATTTCCTTGCCGAACGTCTTTTTCTAATAACTGATATAGCAAGCCTCCGATAAATGCATCCCCAGCCCCTGTTGTATCCTGTACGCCGACGCGATACCCGGTTGATTCGTATTTTTTACCTCTTACATATAATTCGGCACCTTGAGCTCCTTTTGTATAAATTACTGCTTTAACAGCACCAGTAAATAACGAAGAAACTGCTTTTTCTTTGTCAGTAATCCCGGTAATAAACTCAAGCTCTTCATCAGAAATTTTCACAATATGAACCATTGGAACAAACTCTAAAATCGTTTTCCGGCATTCTTCAGGATCAGTCCAAAGCGGAAGGCGGACATTTGGGTCAAAGCTGATGATTCCGCCTTTTGCTTTTACAGAAGTAATGGCTTTCACATGCGCATGCTTCATAGGACTTTCCACTAAATCGACTGAACAGAAGTGGAGGAGGTCGCCGTTTGCAAACCAGCTATCGTTAATTTCAGTCTCATGAAGCAGCAAATCTGCAGAAGGATTGCGGTAGAAAGAGAAATCACGTTCACCATTTTCAAGCAAAGATACAAAAGCAAGGCCTGTGTTGGCTTCATTCGTTCTCGTAATTTTATCTATTTTCACGCCGGCTTGCTGCAATTGTTCTAAAAGAAAGTCCCCAAATGAATCCATTCCGAGCTTAGTAATTATCGACGCATTGCCGCCATTTCTGGCAACTGATACAGCAACATTCGCTGGAGCGCCTCCTGGAGCACGCTCGAATTCCATTACATCTTTTAGTGCGATTCCTTTTTGAAGGGGGATAAAATCAATTAATACTTCACCGATTGCATATAAATTTCTCATACCTTACCTCTCGCTTTCATACATAACTCCATTTTTTTGCTTGAAAAGTGGTGCTTCCAGATAATGCAAAGAAACGAATTTCATTTCTGTTTTCACGAGGGAAGATCCGGCTCGTGAATACTTCTTCACCGTCATTAATGAAAATCTCAACAGAAGAGGTATCTACAAATAAATGAAACTTAATTTTTTTGGTATTCACAAAGCATTTTCGGATTGTTCCATAAGCTTCTCCAACGGTCTCACCTGAAGAAGAGCGGTCAAGAATGACTTTTTTCTCTACAGTATCATATTTAATGACCGTTTTTTCATCATCACCGGCCCTGAATTCAATACCAAATTCAACGGCATCGTTGTTTTCAAATTCACATACCATTTCATAGGATACTCCTTTGAATTCTTCATACATGTTCTTGGTGTTCTTCAAAACACCTTTTACTTCAGTTTCCTGCCTGCGTAGCGCTTGAAGTTCCTGCACTGGCCGCTGAATCAGTTTGCCGTTTCGAACAGATAATTCTCTTGGCAGTGTTAAACAATGCGCCCAGCCATTTTTGTCTGTGGGTAGGTCGATTTCAGGCAAGCCCATCCATCCGACAAGGATACGCCTTCCGTCAGGATTAACCATTGTTTGCGGCGCATAAAAATCAAAGCCTCTGTCAAGCTCCTGAAAAGAGCCATGTGATAATGAGTGGGTTATTGTATCTAGCTTGCTGCCAATAACATAACCGGATTGATAAATATTGTGGTAAAGGTCTCCCTTGGGCTCCAAACCTTGTGGAGAAAACATCAGTACACCATAGTTTTGCAGTTCAAAATAATCTGGACATTCCCACATATATCCAAGAGTTCCAAGGTCAGTATGTAACTCTCCTTCAAATGTCCAGTTTACTAGATTGGAGGAACGATAAAGGACGACACATCCTGTTTTGTCTTTCCGCTGTGCACCGATTACTGCATAAAAGGTATCATTTTCTCTCCAAACTTTCGGGTCGCGGAAATGATTAGTATATCCTTCTGGTACGTCCCGAATGAATGGATGGGTCAATTTTTCAATTTGTCCCGTTTTCTCCATGATGGCGATACATTGATAGGGATGTCTTTGCCAATTCTCATCACGGGTGTTGCCGGTATAAAATAAATATAGTTTTCCTTCATATTCAATAGCACTTCCGGAATAGGCTCCATGGCTGTCATAATAATCATCCGGTGCGATCCCGATGCCGGCATTTTCCCAAGAAACAAGATCTTTTGATTTCGTATGATACCAATACTTCAACCCATGTACAGGACCAAGTGGAAACCATTGGTAGAATAAATGGTACTCGCCATGATAAAAAGAGAAGCCATTAGGGTCATTAAGTAGGCCGGATAAAGGCTGTATATGAAAGGTTTGTCGCCATGTGCATTCATTTACTCTTGTTTGCAAATTTTGTAGCTCTACCTGATTAACATCTTCAACGCGGCGATAACGCTGTTCTTTTGTCCATCCCATGTGATCAGACTCCTTTAAAAAATCATAGGGCTGTTCCTTGTTTCGAACAGCCCTTTTCATATTAATAAATTAGGCTGCTTCTTTTCGAGAAAGGGCAGCAACTTTTTTATCTGTCCGATTTGCTAAACTGAATGTTGCGATAAAGGCAACAGCAAAGGAAATGGCCATACCAATTATATAAAAGATAATTGTATCTGTTTTGATGGAAATAATCCCTGGTAAACCTGCAGCGCCAAGTGCAATCGCCTTTACTTTGAAGAAGGTGACGAAAGCAGAAGCCACTCCTGAACCTATAATTGCTCCAATAAATGGATACTTCAGTTTTAAGTTAACACCGAACATTGCAGGTTCTGAAATCCCTAAAAGAGCCGAAATACCCGCTGCAGATGCCGTACCTTTTGTTTTTTTATCTTTCGTAATGAAAGTAACTGCAAGGGTTGCTGCACCTTGAGCAATATTGGACATTGCTGCAATTGCGAAAATAAAAGAGCCCCCAGTTTTTGAAATATCAGAAAGCAATTGTGTTTCTACAGCAATAAAGCTATGATGCATACCTGTGATAACGATTGGTGCGTAAAGAAGTCCAAATATAGCTCCTCCGATAAAACCAGTTCCATCATATAAGAAGATGAGACCGTCTGTTAATAAGTTCCCTGTAGCACGAGTTATCGGTCCTACTACTGTGAACGTTAAGATACCAGTAATAAAAATTGTCAATAATGGTGTTAGAATATTGTCTAGTGCGGAAGGAATGACTTTTCGCAAATACGTTTCTATTTTTGCTAAAATAAAGGAAGCAACAAGTACCGGCAACACAGTGCCTTGATATCCGATTTTTTCAATTTCAAATCCGAGAATATTCCAGACCTGAATTTCACCGCTTACTAAGGCTCCTCCGTATCCCCAACCATTCAATAAGTCAGGGTGAACCATTAGCATTCCAAGTGTAGCACCCAGATAAGGATTTCCGCCAAACCGCTGTGTGGCAGAGAAACCGATTAAGATTGGAAGGAATACGAATGCTGCGTTGGCAAATGTATTAATTAGAGCTGCTAAATCTGCGAATCCCGGGTTAGCTTCGACAATGGATTGCCCTGCGATAAATAAGTCAGGTGCTGTGAGCAAGTTGTTAATCCCCATCAATAGACCGCCGGCAACAATTGCAGGAATAATAGGAACAAAAATATCAGAAAGCATTTTTACAAAGCGCTGAAGCGGATTCATTTTCTTCGAACCAGCATCTTTTACATCTTTCGTCGACATTTCAGTAAGTCCAGTTAGCTTTGAAAACTCTTTGTATACTTCATTAACAGTTCCCGCACCGATAATAATCTGGTATTGCCCTCCAGTTGAATATGTTCCCTTTACTGCATCCATCTCATCTAGTTTTGCTTGATCGACTTTATCTTCATCATGTAAAGCTAAGCGGAGCCGAGTCGCACAGTGTGCTGCAGCTGCCACATTTTCTTTCCCGCCGATTGCCTCCAATATTTCCTGGGATACTTCTTTATAATTCATAATGATCCTCCTTTTAAACGTTTATAGACGCTGACTTGGAACCGGTTCCGTTTGAATTCAAAAAAATATATGAATATATTAAGCAACGGAACCGGTTCCAGCATAAACCAAAAAAATATAATATCAACAAGTTGATTCACAGAAACCGGTTACATTTTAGAGGGGAAATATTTGGTAACAGATTTCATTTTGATTATAATCGGTGTAGTAAACGATTGTCAACGCTTTCTCTTTCAATAATTTTATATTTTGATAGAGATAATTTTGGTAATTCTTCCCCGTTAACAAGCTTTACGATACTTTTAGCTGCCATTTGTCCTGCTTCTTTGTAGTAAAATTTCGCTGTAGTTATGCCTGGGTGTATCATCTCTGTTACTTCATAACCTCCAAATCCAGTGATCGACAAGTCTTCTGGGATTTTTAAACCTCTTAAATAAGCTGCTTTCAAAGCACCAATCGCTATATTATCAGTTGCACATACGATAATAGAGGGAGTGAATTCCTCAATAATAGAGGGGACATTGATTAATGCATCTGTTATGCTGAAGCTTGTTTCATAATACCTTACTTCACAGTCTGATTTTTCATCTATCGCCCGCTGAAATCCTTTTTTTCGCATGACTCCTACAGCAATATCTTTTCCTGTTACGCCCAAAAAAGCAATCTTACGGTGACCTTTTTCCAGCACATGTTTTCCGAGATCATATGCTGCTTCATAATCATTGTGTATGATGCTGTGAATTGTTTCATGCTGCTGACCAACCAGTAAAACGGGCAAGTGCAGCTCTTTGAAGGCCTCTAAATGGGCGTCTGTAACTTGGGATGGAAGCAAAATCATTCCCGCAACCTTTTGCTTAGCCAGTGTGTAAATATTTTCAATTTCCCGATCTAAATCCTGACCGGTATTTGAGATCAGCATTTGATAATTTAGTTCTCTTAATTGTTCATCAATGCCAATTAACGTATGAGAAGAAGCATACGAATCAAGTCTCGGTACGATGGTACCGATTATATTAGTTTTCTTTGCTTTTAAACTTTGAGCGAAGGCATTAGGAGCATAGCTGGTTTCATTTATCACACGTTCGATTTTATTTTTCGTTGCCTCACTAACAGAACCATTATTTAGATAACGTGAAACTGTACTCTTAGCAACTCCGGCAAGCTTCGCGATATCAGTAATTGTAACCAAAGCATTCATCTCCGTCTTTATATGGATTTATTTATTATACACCAATATGTTTAGTAAATTAAGAGGTGAATATAGTTGATTATTTAAACAGGAAATTTTACAACGTTATCATTGCAAACTTAAATGTAAACGCATTCACGTCCAAATAGGAGGTGTAAAATATGGAAATTAGTAAAGAGGTTACATTTATACAATGATAAATAGAACTAACCATTAAGAGAGAAAAAATCCTTTCTTTTCTATTTAGCTCTCTTCCTAAATGGGTATAGCACTCCATCAACCCAATTACGAAACATTTCGTATACTTCCTGATTAGTTTTAACATTACCAAGAAATACACCCATAAGTTCATTATAATAGTATTCTTTATCACTAAATAACGCTTGAAACTCCTTATCATCTGCGAAATCATTAAAAAACAAGTCCATTGAACTGTCTTTCTTACCCAAGCAATTGCTTCTATATATGGAGTGAACTCATATTTCCAATTATCTACATGAAGGTGATTACCAGTATAGTTTTCATCATTAAAATAATCTTGATTATTCATTGACTTACCCCCGAAAACTCAACTATTAGCAGAATTATACCCTAGGACTTATTGTTCTAACCTGCTCCGATAGTTTAATAAAGAAAAAGCTGCCTTAAAGACAGCTCCGATCTTCAGCTAACGCACCCGTTAGTTCAAGTAGGCACTAGTGCAACTTTTATTTATTTATCTACTCCTGCATCTATTTTCCAGCTATTTTGCAACTTCCGGATATAAATGATCTGACCAATGTGATATGCGTTATGAGTTGACACATTTCCGAGTATTGCCCACCATTTCACGTGTCCAGGATAACCATTAACTTCTCTCTCAACTTTTTCTTCAGATAATAACTCTTGCCAACGTAAAAGCACCTCTAATAGTTGTTTTTTTAAGTCAGCAAAAGTATGATTTTCAGGAATAATAAAGCTGTTATTATTATTTCCTATTGAAGGCACAGCATCAACGTGAGATTTTTGGTACCTTGTTTGCCATGTTTGATTCCAATATAGTAGATGCTGCACAATTTCAGCAATACTATTACTTTCTTCGTTTGGCTTCCAAAATGCATGTTCCTCAGACAATCTTTCTACTGAATCTGAAAATGGTAGGTACCAACTTGGGTCATTAGCATTTGCCAACAACTGATCCGATAAAACATCTTTTGCATGAACCATAACAAACACTCCTAATTTTTACATACTGTTTTTTCTAAATCTTTAAACAATGTCATCTTAATTATATTCTACATAGTATATTGATTGTCCTGTTCTTATTAAGCTAACCTGCCCCGTTAGTTCCGTAAAAAAAAGGTTGCCGCAGCAACCTCCCTTATTGAAGTAAAGCACCTGTTAGCTTAACAAGGTATATATAGATTTTTTTTTACTTTAATGTATGTTCATTCGAATATAGGACGCATAAAGCTTCTCTCATAACTTAAAATACACTTAGTCTCTTCTGCAAATTTATATGCTTCTTGACATTCTGCATCCAATGCCATTTTTACTCGGTACTCTTCATATGCTGCTAAACTTGGAAAAGTGAATAATGCATAAGCAATATTATTAGCACCCTCATGTGGAAGGAAATAACCCTGATGTGTACCGCCTAATTTATTAACTAATCGAATCCACATCTTACCGTATTCCTCGAACTCATTTAATTTATAAGGGTCAATAACATATTTCAGATAGCATGTAACCATTTTAATCCCCCTAAAAAAATCTATTTTTTTCCATCACAACATATAATTCGACTAACCTGCCCCGTTAGTACAATTGGTTACTCCATGTACTTCCACCTCTTTATCCTACTAGTAATTCAATCAAACTCCACCCTCTTTCGAGGTGTAGCTTTTAAATAAAGTTTAATCAAAAATATCTCGCAAACCCACATTTTACGATAAATAAAAAGAATCTATTTTGAAAAAAGATTGATCAAAATAGATCCCTATCCAGAATATTCCAGTTTGATTTTTATAAAATATTTTAATCAATTTCAGTGTATCTAAAGTTTATTCTGCCTTCTCGAATTGAATGTGCCAGCTCTCCATGACTTTCCCGGCCGGGCTGATCTCTGAAACAAGCCTGTGCTTCACCGGCGTGTGTTCGGTCCCGGATGGGTTGATGGACAGAAGCATTAGCTGAAATATTTGCCGAATTAGCCATCAGCGCGCCTACTGGATCATCCATCCTGCAAGATCGGACGGACCGGCCGGCTTCTTATTGTTGGCGGAGCCGTCGCGTGGACGAAGCATGCCGCCAACGAGACGAAGTCCCTGTTTCCTCGTCATGAATCGTCCGATCTGCGTACCTACATAATTCTGTGTACCTGGAACGACATACAGCTTCCCGTCCTTCAATGCCCGAAGCGCAACTTCCACGACTCGCTCCGGTGTGTCTTTCTTACCGACGGCGGCTTCTTCCGAGCCTACGATGTTGAAGAAGCCGGTGTCCGTCGCTCCGGGACAAAGCGTGAGAAATTGGACGCCACTGTTGCGGTTTTCCCACCACAAGGCTTGGGTAAACGACAAGACGAAGGCTTTCGTTGCTCCGTATACGGCCATATAGGGAAGGGGCTGAAATCCGGCGGTCGATGCGACATTGATAACGGCCCCGGAGTTTCTACACAACATATCCGGCAAGAACAAGTGCGTCATATCTACAACAGCGGCAACATTGAGCATGACTTCCTCATGCTGGCGCACGCCTGACACTTGTTCAAACAAACCGTGCGTGGCAAAGCCTGCGTTGTTAACCAGCAGTTCGATCTCTAAATTCAGAAGTTGACATTGCCGATATAACTCGCCTGGCGCGCCCTCTTTGCCAAGATCGGTAGGAATCACCTCGACCTTGACGCCGTGCTTCTTTCTAAGCTCCGATGCCAGGTTCTCCAGCTTGTTTTTCGATCGGGCTACGAGTACAAGGTCGCCACCCTCTTTGGCCAATTGTCGGGCGAATTGCTCTCCGATGCCGGATGAAGCTCCCGTGACAAGCGCCCAATTTCCTTTTATGTTCATTGTGCAACTCTCCTATCTACTTTTTTATAATTAGGAAACAGTGTTACTTTGTCCTTAAAAATAATTCCTGACTCTCATAAGAGTCAAGAATTGTGATGTGTTCCGGTAACACTGTTTCTATTTGAAATCATTGTAACTAAGCTTTTTAAGAAAGTCAACATCGTTTTTTGAATCGTTGGTTTTTGGCATCCCTCGCAACATTGACAACGGTCCGACAATTATATTAAAATTCCTGTTAAGAGCTGGAAACATTGTTTCTTATCAAAAATGTATTAATTGAGGGTGATAGCGATGACAGACCAAAATAATTCCTTCGATGCAAATACGCAAAAGCTGGAAACGTATCAGGAGGCTCGCTTGAAAAATATTGAAAATCTTCGAAAGCTCGTCGTCGATGCTGCGGCAACGATTTTGTACGATGAGGGTCCTGAAGCTGTGACGGTGCGTAAAGTTGCGCAGAAGATGAATTGCTCTACCAAAATCATATACAACCTGTTTGTCAATAAAGATGGACTGGCTCAGCAGCTTTATCTCGACGGCTGCAAGCTTCTCGCCAACGAATTCGAGGGAACGCCGCGCGCTGACGATCCGATGCAGCAGCTGTTTAATTTAGGCGAAACCTTCTGGCAATTCGGACAGCGTTACTCCGGTTATTACAAGCTGATGTTCGGAGGAGCCTTCGCGGATTTCAAACCAGACGAGGAGAGCATACACGGCACCGTAACAGCTATGCGGCAATTGTTGACGGTAATTGGTAATGCGCAAGAGCAGGGACTGATTACCGGTCAGTATGACACGGAAACCGTCGTCCGTATCTTCTGGGCGTCGCTCCACGGTGTTATCCATCTTTACATGTGCGGACATTTTGGAGATGTGCAGTCCGCACATGCCGTTTACAAGCAAACGTTGTCTTTGGTTGTCGGTTCGTTATTTTCGAGTTGAGGCTTCTAGAGAGGAAAAAAAGCACCTTATGGTGTCTTTTCTTTATTTTTTTAAAACGTCGCAACTTTATTTCAAAACGACACGAGGGTATTTTTTTAATACAAGCAACCTTGATAAATGAATAAATAGAAAGGGCATGTTTTGAAAAATATTAATCAAAACATGCCCTTATACTATTTAATTGGATTATTCTTTTATAAAAAAGATTGAACATTTTTATGTTCCTTAATGAACTCCCTCAGTTTAATAGATAATGCTCACGAATACTCGCTTATTCGCAGGATTTCAAACCACATGGTATAGGTTGGTTTAGATGAACGAAAGAGATAGGACCGTTTTGATAAGATGAGGGCAGATTGAAATAGGGGATCTATTGAAAACCCCATATTATTACATATACTGCACGCAATTTCCACGCTGCCCTTGGAGGCTTTCCCTCCCATGTCTCAACGGGTCATAATCCTATGCCCTTTCATTCCTTCGTCATGCCTATCAAGGGGTGGAGGCCGGTTTTGCTAACGGAACGGGTCATTGCCCTTTTGTTCATTACATCCAGTACTCGTGCTTTCTTTGAATTCCTACGAATAAGCCAATGCTCGTGAATGACAATATCAAAAGGTAAGTTTCATGCTGCTTCTGGAGTGATCGGGTAAACTTTTTCTGGGGAATAGTCAGATCCACTTCTGGCCATTCCCACTAAAACTCTGGCGAGTTTACCGCATAACTTCATGACAGACTTCATTTTCTTTGTTTTTTTCACCTTAACATTTGTGGCGTGAATGGCTTGGAACTCTGGGTTATTCATAATCAGACTCATCGTCGCAAGAAATAGGAAACGTCTAAGTCGGGACCTACCACGTTTGGATAAAACAATTTGACCTTTCCATTTTCCAGAGCTTGCCTCGGAAAGGTGCAGTCCTGCGTGACGTAATAAAGCATTGCCATGAGCGAAACCACTTAAATCACCCGATTCTCCAAGAATACCAGCCAGTGTAATCGTGCTAATTCCTTTAATCGCTAGTATTTTTTCAGCATAAGGAATTTTCATGAGTATGTTTGTGACTTCCTGTTCAACTGCTTCAAGTTGGACGGTCGCAAGATCGTATTCCTCAAGCAATTGCTTCAAATGAAGTTTATAAGCATCAAGAGCTTTTTTTGTACCAACCGATTTGTTCGCTAAGTCGATCAGTGAATGAGCCTTTGGAACACCTGCATGTCTTTTCATCACTGATTTCCATCCCATAATGATATCTTGAGGCTGTAACGAACGTAGTTCGACTGGAGTGGGAAATAAGCGAAGGGTTGCGATAGCTCCCTTAGCTGTTACATCTTTGAAGACTTGTCGTAGTTCAGGAAAGACGATATCTACCCAGCGATTTATTTGGTTGATTGAGCTGACAAGCCGTTTAACGATCATGTCCCTGTTAGACATAAGCACTCGAAGTTTTTCTATGGATTCTGGGCTATGATGAATCAATGTATAATAGCCATTTTTCACTACATCAGCGATGACGAGAGCGTCCTTTTTATCGCTCTTAGATTGGGTATTATCTCGGTTCTCTTTATTCCTTTTAACAAGGTGCGGATTTACGGTAACAACTTCAACGTTTTGTTCAAATAACCATTTTGATAGATTCAACCAGTAATGACCGTTAGGTTCCATGCCTACGATGGCAGTGTCTAAACGGTTTATTCGTTTAAGTTCTTTGATCCAACTTAGAAATTTAGTAAACCCCTCATCGTTATTTTCAAAGGTTAGAGGATGACCGACCACAATTCCTCGATAGTTAACAGCTCGAGCAACATGAAATTGTTGTGCAATATCAATTCCTACAACAAGATGACGATTCGTGATTCTTTCAATTAGTTGATTTTGTTTGTTTTGCATTTTAAAATTCATAGTAGAGCTTCCTCCTTAAGATGAGTTTTGGTTTGTGTGTACTCTCATCATACTGAGGGGCTCTGTTTTTTTCAAAGCCGATATTTAACGCTCTACAGGAATGCTAACGCACCAGCAACCTCGATAAGTTAAAAAAACAAACACTTTCTACCTAAGGAAAGGTTTGTTAGATAAGACTAATTATTTTAATTTAAGTATTATTTTTCCTTTCGCTCTTCCCGCCTCTGCATACTCCAATACTGTTTGGGCATCTTCGAAAATAAAAACTTTATCAAGTGTAGGCTTAATCACTTCTGACTCTAACATTTCTGTTAAAGTTTTCAACTGCTCTCCACTATGCTTCATAAAAAGAAACGTGTATTGGACATTATGTTTTTTTTCTAGCTTCATAAGTTTATAACTTGCAATTGAAAATAAGGTTTTTTTAAATGAGCTAAATCCGTTTTCTTTAGCAAAGCGACCATTCGGGATTCCAGATATAGAAACAATCTTTCCTCCTTTTTTTAATGTTACAAATGATCTCTCTAACGTCGCCCCCCCAATGGTATCAAGAACTGCGTTGTAGTCACGAATCGAATGTTCGAACTTTTCTGTCTTGTAATTAATAACTTCGTCAGCGCCCAGAGATTTTACTAAATCACTACCATCACTAGCTGTAGTTGCGACAAAAGCACCCATATGTTTTGCAAGTTGGATAGCAAATGTTCCTACTCCCCCTGATCCTGCATGTATTAATATTTTATGTCCTTTTTCAATTCGCAGAATATCATGTAAAGCTTGGTAGGATGTCAATCCGACTAGAGGGATGGAGGCGGCTTCTTCAAAACTTAAATTTTTAGGTTTTAATGCAATATCTTCTTGGTTAACAGAGAGATATTCAGTAAAAGTTCCCATTTTATTTGCTCTAGGTCGACCATATACCTCATCACCGACTTTAAACTTCGTGACACTAGTACCTACTTCAACAATTTTTCCAGAAAAATCGTTTCCTAAAATTAACGGCATCTTGTATTTCAATAATAATTTTAATTCACCTTTTCGAATTTTTGTATCAAGAGGATTTATACTTGCCGCATATATCTCAACTAAGACCTCGTCATTATTTATTTTGGGCATAGGGAAGTCTAAAAAATTTGGTTTTTTACCGTAGTTTTCAATTGCTAAAGCTTTCATTACAATCCTCCACATTTTTATTTAACGTACATGTATCTTTTCATAACGAACCTAAGAAAAAAGATTATGAATATCCCTAGATGGGATATTCATATTAAATAAACTATTTTAAGAAAGGATAATCTGTATAACCTTCTTTTCCTCCTGCATAGAGCGTGTTTTTATCAGGTTCGTTTAGGGGAGCACCTGATTGAATCCGTTCTACAAAGTCTGGATTAGCTAGTACCCAAGTGCCTACTGTGACAACATCTGCAAGATTATTATCTACATCAGACGAAAGTTGATCTAGAGGACGACCTGGACGGTTAACAAGAAGTGATTGATCCCAAAGTTGACGCACATCTTTTAGGAATTGCTCGTTTCCAAAGTGCATTAAATGCAGATATGCAAGGTTAAGCTTATTTAATTCACTTATTAAATAGCGATACATCTCAAGGCTATTTTCCCCCTCATCAATGCCTTGCAGTGTTCCTTGAGGAGAAAAACGGATGCCCGTTCTTTCTGCTCCTATTTCATCAACAACTGCTTTAGCTACTTCAATAGCGAATCGAGAACGACCCTCAATCGTACCACCGTATGCATCTTGACGATGATTGGAGTTTTCACTAAGGAATTGTTGGATCAGATAACCATTCGCTCCGTGAATTTCAACTCCGTCTGCACCAGCTTCAATTGCTGAACGTGCTGCTAAACGAAACTCATTGATAACATCTTTTATCTCAAGCTCACTCAATTCTCTTGGTGTTGGAATTTCTTTCATTCCTTCTGCCGTGAAAATTTCTACTCCAGGTGCAATAGCTGACGGTGCAACTGCTTGGCGGTGGTGAGGTGTGTTATCAGGGTGTGATACACGTCCCACATGCATAAGCTGAACAAAAATATGACCGCCTTCACTATGAACTTTAGTAGTTACTTTTTTCCACCCTTTAATATGATTTTCTGTATAAATACCAGGTGTATTAGTGTAACCTTGCCCATCATCTGAAGGTTGGGTTCCTTCACTTATAATTAAACCGACTGAAGCACGCTGACCATAGTACTCTGCTACTAAATCGCTCGGCGTACCATCTGGTAAAGCTCTACTTCTAGTCATCGGAGCCATACCTATACGATTTTTTAAGTCAATGTTTCCGATACGAACTTTTTCAAATAATCTGCTCATATGAGTACTCCTTTTTAATAAGAATTAGAATCAAGAAATGAATTTACGTGTTCTGCAAATAGTTCTGGAAATTGAAACAGATGCCCGTGACCAGAATCAGGATATATAATCAGCTGTGCTTTGGGTAATTTCTCTGTTAAGATATAACTGTTTTTAGTCGGTACCATCACATCATTAACACCATTAGTAACAAGTACAGGGTGTTTGATGTTTTGTAACCATTCATAATCATGATTAGATTTTTGTTTAGCCCATTTTGCAATGGCTTGTAATTGTGCCTCTTTTACTTGTTCTGAACTGTTTACTTTTTTCTGATTAAAAATTCTTTGTAGTGAAGCCATTCCTGCAGATTTACTTGTTTCGGTTTGTCCGTAGAAAAAGAACATAAAATCATTTATTCCATCTTCTTCCGTTCCGCCGTGACGATTCATTCTTTCAAAAATCTCTGGATTTGGATTAATACCAGATTCAGGCGAAGTACCTGCCATAATAATTTTTCTTACTAAATCTCCCTCTTGTAAAGCTAGCTCTTGTGCAACCATGCCACCAATGGAAAAACCAAGAATGTCAACTTGTTCTAATCCAAGAGTTTTTATAAATGTTGCTGTATCTTTTGCCATATCAGCAATTGTAGTAGGCGTTAGTCCATCGGTCTCACCAACCCCTTTATTGTCAAATAAGATTACTGGGCGTGTATTTGCAATAGGTTCAAGCATGTTTGGATCCCAGTTTTCCATCGTTCCTCTAAAGTGAACAAGAAATACTACTGGTATACCATCTTGTGTACCAAATTTTCTATATGCGTAACGAGTTCCATCTGCTTCAATAAATTCTGATTCTGTTGGTATTTTAAAGTTAGTCATTATTGTGTTCCTCCTTAGAAATTTAAAAACGGTTTTATAAGTATGCATTATGATGGTTTGTTTCATGTTATTTTTAGAATGAACGTTCTAAAAAGGGTAAAAAAAGAAAGCTAGTCCAACACTGAAAGTGCTAGAGTGATGATGCCTTCTAATTCTTTTTTATTGTAATTAGTTTTTATTAGTACCCTTATACCTACCAAATTGTTGTGTAAGAAACGAGATGTGTTATCAGAATCGATTTCTTTTGATAGCTCTCCACTAGTTTGGCCCCGTTTTATAAGGTTATTAAACATATCTTCAGTACGGTTAAACATTTTTGTAACTATGCGTCCAATTTCTTTGTCCAGCAAAGATAATTCTATGGCTGCATTTACTGATAGACAACCTTTTGGGTATTGTTCAATGGAATTCAGTACGAAAATAAAAACATCACGTATCGTCTGTTTAATGGATGAAGTGCTACTAATTATGCTTTCCATCTCATTGACGATGAGCTCTTCATAGTGATTAAGGGAAGCTAAAAACAATGAACGCTTGTCACCAAATGTATCATATATACTCCTGCGGTGTATCCCCATATGATCCACCAAATCTTGCATGGATGTTTTTTCATAACCCTGTTCCCAGAAAAGCTCCATTGCTTTTCTTAATACTGCTTTTTCGTCAAACTCTTTACTTCTAGCCATTTTATTTCTCCTTAAAAAAATCCATGAACCAATACTAACAAAAACAAACGTCATAATCTATTATAGAATGAACGTTCTAAAATAAACACATGAATTTCAAACCATGATTAAATAATACCCTTTTTAGAACGATTAGTAAAGAATTATAACTAACCAATAATTCCCAATATATTTGCTACATATCACAATGTTATCCATTAACTTTCACTTAGGGGTACCGTCAAACATTTCTTCTATTCGTTTAGTTTCTTCAGGATTGTTTTCTTCCACTGTTTCAATTAATGGATCAAACTCTTCTCATACCAAATAAACAAGAAACAGCAATTAGAAAACAGCAATTAGAAAAAACCATCTGAGCCCTTACTCAACCAAACTGCCCCAAATTAAGCAACCAGTCCTTTTAAATTTTACCACAAACAACCATTATCCTTGTTGAACTATCCTGCCCCGATAGTTCCATAAGAAACTTCTATGGCGGCGATCCTCGCCGCCACCATCTATCACGAAACCCTGCTAATTACCCCAAAATAAAGTCTAACCCATTAAACCGTTGACAATAATGGTGATAACAATACAACCAGGCTGAACCTTTTTTGGTGGATCTTAAGGAAGATACCCTGTATAAGAAACTGGTTGTGACAGTATTGAAGAACCATTTAGTGTACTGCTAGTACGTATACAAAAATTTTTGCAACAAATCTCCTGTCATATGTATTGTTAATCTTTTATTGAGGTGATTCTCCTATGGAAGCAATGATTGAACGGTGTGCTGGCCTAGATGTACACCAAGAAACAGTAGTAGCCTGCGTATTATTGGGTCCATTAGAAAAAAAGCCAAAAACCTCTATTGAAACTTTTTCAACTACAACAACGGGACTGTTGGCTTTAAGTGATTGGCTAGCTACCCTTCAGGTATCCGATGTTGTGATGGAAAGTACCGGAGTCTACTGGAAACCAATATGGAATATACTCGAAGGATCTTTTCACCTTGTTCTTGCCA
Organism: Peribacillus sp. NJ4; assembly: GCF_030348345.1. NCBI lineage: Bacteria > Bacillati > Bacillota > Bacilli > Caryophanales > Bacillaceae > Peribacillus > Peribacillus sp. NJ4. The sequence goes on along the minus strand of NZ_JAUCFQ010000007.1, from coordinate 207,866 downwards.
ATGCCAGGCATGTCAAAAATGTTCCAGGGCGTAAAACTGATGTGAAAGATGCCGAATGGCTTGCCAAGCTTCTAAGATGCGGACTTATTGAAAGCAATTTTGTCCCACCAGAGGATATTCGTGATTTACGAGATCTTACTCGTTATCGAAAAAAATTGATTCATCATCGCACCTCAGAGCAGAATCGCATTCACAAAATTCTTCAAGATGCTAATATCAAGCTAACATCCGTTCTATCAGACATTTTTGGTGTATCGGGACGCCGTATCCTTGAAGCGATTCTAAATGGTGAAAGAATAGAGACCGATGGTCTTCGAAAAATGGTGGATTGGCGAACAAAAGCAAGTATTACTGACATTGCCAATGCAATTAATGGTCGTATTCGCCGTCATCATCGTGATATGTTGCGTTACCATTGGGAGCATATGGGTTATTTAGAAGAAACCATAGAAGAATTAGAAAAACAAATTGATCAACTCCTGTCCCCTTATCGTAAGGAAGTAGAATTATTGGATGGTATACCTGGTGTGAACAAAGCTGCGGCAGCTACTTTTATTGCGGAGATGGGTGTTGATATGTCCGTATTTAAGTCAGCTAAACATCTTGCCTCTTGGGCTGGTGTGAGTCCTGGAAATTACGAAAGTGCAGGTAAAAAAAAACGAGTAAAACCACACAAGGAAATAAAGCTTTAAAAACGATGGCCGTAGAATGTGTATTAGCGACATCAAGGCAAAATAATCGAATTGCTTCACATCGAAAAAGGATTACCAAACGGCAAGGAAAAATGAAGGGACGAATCGCTTCTGCCCATTTACTATTAACGATTACTTACAACATCTTAAAAACAGGAGAACCTTATCATGAACTAGGCTCAAATTACCTTGAAGAAAAACAAAATAACAAAGAATTAAAAATGATCGAATACCTAAAAAAGAAAGGCTATACAATCGCTCCATCTGAACAACAACCTGCATAACCAGTTAAATAACGACATAGCACATTTACGCCCATCAAAAAAAATGAGAATTTGGAGGGTTTATTTTAGCATGGCTTTTTTACTATTGTGTTTTCATACAAAAAGCTACCTTAAAGACAGCTCCGATCTTCAGCTAACGCACCTGTTAGTGCAATTAGGTTAAGGAACTTTATTTCATTTCAGGCTTTATTCTTTGTTCAAATTCCTCTTTTGTAATATCCCAAACCTCATATTCTTCCCCAAATTTTTCTCTAACGTCCATAGCCATTAAATCGGAAATTACGTTGTAATCATCATTTATATCTTCGCTGAGAATTCCTTTTACTGTATTCCACTTAATAAAATTATCATCATAGGGGCTAATAATGTAAAAATACCGATTTTCAAACTTTGTTATCATTGTTTCCTCCAGGATGAATTTTGGGTTTAAATCTTAATTCCAGTTTACAATTTGAGTTATGTCCTCTTAAACTATCCTGCCCTGTTAGTGCCATAAAAAAAGGTTACTTCAGCAACCTCCCTTATTGAAGTAAGCACCCGTTAGTTAATTAAGAATTACTTCCGACTCAATCAGTCAAAATAAACTCTTTACTAAACGAACTATCATTCTTGGAATAAGAGTTAAGATGTTAAAAACCAATTCAGATAAGATTGAATCACGAATCTCAATCATTATTCCTTTGCAAAAACCTTCTTTTCCATCCTTTTTTTCTTTTTTCATCTTTTATATCCTCTTTATCTTTCATAATTACTCCAATTATGTTCGAATTCCCTAAAATCCTTCCTCAATTATTCTGCCTCTTTAGATCAATAAGAATAGAAGCTGATTATCAGCTCCGTAAAGCTCTTGTTGTTCAACAACCTAAATTATAAAAAGTAAGCGTTCAGCAGATATTAGAAAAGTTTTAATGAATTATGGAGGACAGCCATTCAACTAGATAACCAATATACCAAGCGAAAAATATACTAAATGTCATAAATAGATTCCCTGCAATCCCAAACAAGGAAAATTTATTATTGTATTTTGAACCTATCCCAGCCAAGATGAGACCAATTGGATTCATAATAAAAGTCCAAGCCCAAATAGGAAATCCTTGGTCAAGACCTATATTTTGACTAGGAACCAAAAAGAAGATAAACCATAATAGAATTCCTAATAAAACACAAACCAGTGATAAAATACTCCAATAAGATTTCCTTAATGGCAAAACTTCTTTTTTTTCTTTCATACATTATCCTCGTTCCTATATTCAATATATAATTACGTTCCGATAAATATCCTAACAGAAATACTTCCCTACTTATGTAAGGAAAATATGCCAATGTACATTTCTTTAATCAACTATCCTGCCCCGTTAGTGTCCTAAGAAAAGGAGCTGCTGATCAGCTCCTGGTAATGAAGTAAAGCACCCGTTAGCTTAAGAAGAAAAATAATATTGGTTATTTACTACTGTTCAATAAATATGATGGGGTAATCTCTCCCTATTTCACCCTTAACTTTTGCAGTTAAGTCGATACCTATTTTATTATGCTCATCAATAGGTATTTCTTTATAATTTTGAACCCAGTTAAATAGTTCCTCTTTTAGTTCTTCAGATAGAGGGAAGTCATCAATGTCTAAGTTAAAACCACAAACATTGCACCATATAGGGTCCGCACTAAAATCAGCTTCAACTTTCAATGAGGGATGTTCACATTCTCCCTTTAATGCGAAGTTTTGTAATGATTTTAGAAAGTAGATTACAACTATTGATATGAAAAATATTACCGCAGAGCTTAAACCAGAAGTAGCGAAATGAGAATTATACAACTCTGTTAGCAACAGGTATACTAAAAAACCTATAAAAAGGAATAGAGCAATTTTCATTTGATGAGTATTTCCTTTCAAATTTTATTAACATTACTATAATAATTGATTGTTTATATTTTTGATAATTTAACCCGTTCACTTTAATTTTCTTATGGAACTATCCTGCCCCGTTAGTTGCATAAAGAAAAAGCTGCCTTAAAGACAGCTCCGATCTTCAGCTAACGCACCCGTTAGTTCATTAAGAACTACATAAAAATCACCGATTTCTGATTGTTTATATTAATATTTTTCTACAATGGCACCTATACTTGATGCCTTTACATAAGGTTGTCCTTGCAATAATAGTAAATTTTCTTTTGTTCCAGTAACAACTGCACCTATAATCAAACCATCTTTTTGGCGTTTACTTATGAATTGGTAGTCATTCTTATTAGATTTCTTTAAACGGTTTAAGAAGTCTGATTCACTTTTCACATTAGATGTACTTAATGCTTGTCCTAACTTTGAAGATGGGTCTGATATTCCGAATAACCATTGTCCTGATTCAGGTTCATCTCTAAAATCGGATTTTTTCGAGTAGTTATTTACCCAAAACCACGTTGGTTTGATTGAATTAGGCATCATTTTTTTAACTTCATTTAATGAATAACTCTTGTCAAAGGAGATTGCCATTTCGATATATTTATCGTTTGGGTATTCTTTGAGTTTTAATAAATCATTAGAATATGTTTTGTATTTGAATTGCGGAACATAATATAACATTTCTCTTTGTCCACTTGGAAAGTTTAGTTGAGTGGTATCATCAATCTTTGTACTGTAAGATGAAAACGATGTTGAATAAAATCCCTTTAATCCATAATTCACCTCTTGGGAATCCCAAGGAATTACTTTATTTTTAATAACTTTATATACTTCCCGTTTAATTGTTCCTTTAAATAACCCTATATCTATCGTTTCCGTGTATATTATTGTATTAGGAGCTTTCATTACTGCATCTCTTATAATTAGATTAGAAGCTATTTCACTACCTTTTTTATTTATCCACCAAGTATTAGCTCTATAAACACCAAAAACTATAAGAATACATACAATTGCAGATATTAGAAGTGTCCTCAAGAAAGTAATACGTTTTGCTTTTTTCAATGTTTTATCTAAAGAGTTTTCATCAAAAATTGATTTCAAGTTTTCTTCATTTTGATCTTTCATTTTCTTCCCTCCAATATAATTCTTTAAATTTTGCTCTTGCACGGGCTAAATATGTTTTCACACCACTTGGTTTCATTTCTAGATATTCTGCAATCTGTTGATAAGACCATTCCAAATCGTATTTAAGAAGGAGTAATTGCTTAAATATCAATGGTAGGCGTTCAAGAGTATTTTTTATTTGGTTTTGATTTTCTTTTGTAATCATTAAATCCTCAATCAATTTTGAATTAGATACAAGATTTTCGTCTAATAGTTGGAATTGTGATTTTTTATTTTTTCGACAGTAATCGTAATACAAATTTATCGCTACCCTAAAAAGCCATGCTTTATGTTTGTCGGTATCAATTGACTCAATATGTATCATCAACTTATAAACTGATTCTTGGACAATATCTTTTGCTGTCTCCGAATCAGCACCTTGCTTTTTTACATAATAATATAGCTCATTCATTACTTTAATTAATTGGTCATTCGAGAACCGACTCTTCAATAATTTTCCTCCTCTCGTCTTTATAACGTAAGAAGAGCTAAAAAGTATACAGTATCCTTAAAATTATCACGCAAAAAAGCGATTCTTAGATTGAAGGATCGCTTTTGGTCTATTATCTATTTCTTATTCAACTAAACTGCCCCGTTTGTTCATTAAGAACATTCATTACAGGAATGCTGCTCCTTTAGTTCTATAAAAAGGCTACCCGGTTTGGGCAGCCAGTTCTTAAATGTAATCAAGCAAACGTTTCTTTTATTTCAATCTTAAAGTTCGGTTTCAAGGTAATTTCTACAATCATTAAAAACCTTTCTCTATCACCATCTAAAAATAACCGTATAGAAGATTCATCCTTTTTATCGGTAAGTATTTCGATTTTACTTACCGTTTGAAAGTTATATCTTCCAATAACCATACTTCCTTCTTGTACTAATAACCCAAGTTGATTATAAAACGGGCAAACGATAACCTCATATTTATACTTATTAACCTTGAACCTGAAGGTTGATTCATTATATTCGAACAGTTCATCATCATCTTTCTTTACTGGAAGACATTCAAATAGAGAAATGAAATCAATTTCAGAAGGATAAGACTCCATAATACAACCTTCTTTCATAAGGAAATGTACATACATGACTTACCTTCTGCAAAGGAGAATGAAAATCCTTCTTCAACTAAACTGCCCCATTAGTTGCATAAGAAAAAGCTGCCTTAAAGACAGCTCCGATTTTCAGCTAAAGCACCTGTTAGTTCATTAAGAAATCAGATATTTATTAGACAATAAATTTAGTAAACCACGCAATATATCCTGCCCCTGGAATAAAAAATACTTGGGCTAGAATCGTTCCTAATAAACGAGAAGTAACCATCATAAGAGATACACCCTTGAGATTAAGGTAACTTCCCTTTTGATTTATTACGTCATCAGCAAGAATAGATATTTTAGGGTCAATAAAAATTATAAGTAAAATTGTAGCTATTCCATTTATAAGACCCGATGCCATAATAGCAGTTGTTGCCCTTTCTGGAGCTATTAAAGCAGCATATAACGCAGATAACACTCCAATTGTATAGATTGCAGTTATTACCATATTAATTAAGAACAACCTTATGGGAGTATCCTTCAATCTAAAATCCTTTAAGTAAGAAAACTTTGGTTAATGAATGTGTTTTATCCCACGCTTAATGTATTCGAAAGTTAACCCCTTTTTTATCAAAGATGGTATAGAACCTCTTTCTTCATATAAATGAACAATAGCCCTTGAAAAAATTGCAATAAAAGTAGGAACTAAAAAAATACCTATAATTGTTCCTAATGTTGATGAACCAATAATGACTATATATTGGTTTTCAACAGACTCTAGTGCACACGAAATTATTCATTATCAGCAATGGTTGGAAGAAAGAAAGATAAGTGAGAAAGAAGCAGAAGAAGGGTATAAAATGGTTGATATGTATGTAGAAACCATTAACTCTATTTTAGATTTTTAAATCGGAATCTTATGCAACTAACGGGTGCGTTAGTTTAATAAATTTAATTCAGGTCGATTCCTTAACTTAGAAATCGGCTTTTTTGATTTCGGATAGTGTCATAACTTAATAGATAGGGTAACGCTTGTCCAAACACTTGCATAATATATAAATAAGACGTGAGGAAGCACCTGACGTCACCTTAGACTGACTATTGTCAGTCTTTTTTTTTTGGAAGAAAACTTACCCAAAACTTAAAAGTTATGGAGTGTTTCTTGTTCAACTATAGGGGCAGGATAGTTCCATAACACAAATTGGAAAAATATGTGGTAGTATGGGAAGGAAAGTATTAAAGTAGGTAATTTGTTTTGGAATTCTTAACAGAAAAATTAATTCTTATATCTCTATTTATATTTATTATCCATTCTATCGAAACACTTGCATATGCAGTCAGATTATCTGGTGCAAGAGTAAGATTGTTAGCTTCAGCTCAATCCTTATTTAACTTGATGGTTATGATTTCTCGATTAGCGAATATGATGCAGCAAACATTTACAGGGAGCCTGGTTGATAATGCTCCAAAAGTAAATACACTAGTATCCAACATCGTATATAAAGCATCAGATTTTCCTCTATCTTTAATTAACTCATCGTAATCTCCTGTGGCAATACGGATATAAGGTTCAACATCCTTTTCATAAGGAGCCAAAAAGGTTGCTGTAACCATTTGTTTTGTCGTACGATTCTTGATTTGAAAGTCTTTTTTGAGATAGATGACGCCTCGAACAGGGAACTCCATTTGTGTTCTTAGCCACTTGCAAAATTTGATGGAAACACTTCTTACTACTGGATGTACACCTGCTTCACTTCTCAATCTTAGTCCTGTTCTTGGATAATTACCCATGATCTATGCCTCTCATTTAAGCTTTTATAACAATTTCTCCAATAATTTAGAAATTCTTCCTCAACTATCCTGCCCCGTTAGTTAATTAAGGGTACTTTCTCACTTTAGATTGAATGTATGATAATATAAAGAATCATACATTCAAAAGGCTGCCAATTGGCAGCCTTTTTCTCTATCTGTAATCATATAATGGCCCTTATTGAAGGCAATGCAATACTAATCTTACCTCCCTCCAATGAAACTGTAAAAAGGATTAAACAGAGCAGATGGATACTCATTGCAATGCTATTAGGGAACAACTCAAAGACTTATTCCTCTTATACAAATGAGTATTTATAAGCCCTTTTGCCATGAAACCTATATAACTTTCTCTTTATTTTCTCTTGTTTTCACTAAAAAATAAGCAGTAATCAAAGCAGTAATAGGAATTATCAGGGCTACACCTGTTCCAGCACAAAATATAGTGATCATTTCAGCACTAAATATTTTTGAGTTTACGATTTCTCCAACAGAATAGGATAAATCTTTAAACCATATAAGCAATGCCAAATAGCCTCCAAAGAAAGCAAAAAATAGTGTATTCGTAGATGTTCCTAAGATATCCCTTCCAATACTTAATCCAAATGTGAATAAATCTTTCTTGCTAATGGATGGATGGTGAAGAAACATTTCTCGCATGGGAGATGAAATGGCCATGGCTGTATCGATAATCGCGCCAATAGTACTCATAATAATTACTGAAGCGCCAATTTTAACAAAATCTACTCCAATATAAAGGGAAAACATGCTAAGCTCTTCTATTTCTTCTTCACCGAAACCTTGTATCATCGCATTTTCCGTCACAAGAACAATAAAAAAGAGTACAATAACAATCGTGATAATAGTAGAAATGAATGCTGTTTTTGTTGTACTATTCACTTCGTTAATAAAAAATAAATTAATATAACTAATCACCGTACATGCAATCAATGTTACGATATACGGATCATTATTTGGATTAGTCATAAAAATGATGGTAAAAAGTAACACACCAAAGTTTAGGAACAAAGCAAAAAATGAACGTGCCCCTTTTTTTCCGCCAATCAAGATCATCAATATTAATAGTATAAACGCTAGCAACACTAATACATTCATTGTCTTTCCCTCTTTCGATTAATGAAAAAAATAGAGACATATAGACCTATCGGAATAGTTAACACGATTCCAATACCACCAGCTAGGGCACGGGCCAATTCCAATGTAAGGTTCATGGAAAGGGTAAATCCCAATGCAGAAGCATTTTTCAAATACAAAATAATCATAGGTATGGAGCCACTTATATAGGCAAAAAACAAAATATTTGTCATGGTTCCCATAATGTCTTTTCCAATCTCTAATCCTGAAGTTTTAAGTGCTTTTACTGATATGTGGTTATTCTTTTCATACAACCCAAAAATCGAAGAAGACATGGTAATGGCTATATCCATTACGGCTCCTAAAGATCCGATAAATAAACCTGCCATAAACACCATTTTATAAGGACGAGTGATAAATTGCATTTCTTCATATCGAAGGCCATTTTCGGAAGTTAACCACATAACAAGATAAGTAATGAACAGCGAAAAAAAAGTCCCTAACAGTGTCGCAATGATAGCTGCATAGGTTTTTTCATTAAAACCGTTAACGAGTAAAAGGGAAAGGACCGTAAATAGAATGATACTTATACTGCATATCAATACCAAACCAATGTCTGATGAATTCAAATAAAAATCTAATGCATATGACAATAATATGGCATTGACTGCCAAACTTATAATTGAAAACAGGCCTTGCTTTTTTCCAACGATAAGTAATGTAAAGATAAAAACCCATGCTACAATCAACACAAATTTATCACGCTTTACGTCTTTTATTGTTCCAGTTAACTCTGAATTTTCTTCTGTCTTCGTATCAATCGAAACAAATAAATCATTTCCAACTCGATATTCTTGATCATAAGCTCCGGATGAGGAATATTCATTCTTTAAATGGATAAGCTGTCCTTTTTCTTCTCCATTTTGTAATTCGGCTATAATACTCTGGGTAAATAGTCGATCTTCATTTTGATACATATCATTCAATTCAGTTGTATTTTCCAAATTTGTTTTGATGACTTTGGCTATTGGAAGTTCATAGAATGAATAATTGTGATTAACAAAGAAAACAGAGGCGACAAAACAAAGTGCTATGATGGCGTACAAAGAAACATGCTTATAACCCATTTTTTTAACTTTATTTACGATAACATTCAAAAAAAAACCTCCAAAATATCGGGTGTGCAAAAAAGGCAGGAAAGAGCCAGAATTGACTGACTCCCCCTTCCTTACTAGTATTTGATTTTTTTATCTTATCATGAATAGAATTTAATTTGCGAAATAATAAAGTTCCAATTATTAACCATGGGGATGTTTCTTTTCGATTTTGAAAGTATGATAATTATAATTTTCGTAATTTCAAAACATGATTTCATTGGCTTTTTATGATTTCCTCTTTGAAAAAAATCGTACATTCAAACAAGGTTTTAAAGGGGTAAGGAGCCAGGTTTAGAATGAAGAAAGAAAGGTCGATCAAGATGACTAACCAAAAGATCTGCAGCCAATTCGTGTTCAGCAGCAGTTAGAAGATATGAAATGGGCGTTGAAGCCCATTGTTCGAACGAGATTACATCCTGTTTTTTTTAGGCTGCGAAACCGCCCTGCGTGTCAGGGACCTTCTCAAACTTACCACACAACAGATACTGGACCTCAAAGACAAACAAAACAAGATACTCCGAGTCATAGAAGGGAAAACACAAAAAATCCGTGACATGTATATCGCGAATTGATTTCAGGAGGTCCACTATTTTTCCCAAAACGCCGGGAATCCCTATTTATTCCCGTCCAGAAAGAGAGAACACCCCATATATCCTACGAAAAACGTTGGCTATTGATTTTACAAAGCCACAAAGGATATTGCCATGTTGCAATGGATCCTGCATCATTCTCATCCATCGTTACCTTGCGTTATTACGAAATCTATTTCACACATAGTCGAACAAGACACCATTACATATACAGCCATGAACGCTTTTAAACAAGCGATTCCAGAAGGAAAAGCAAAATAAAAAAGTGACAGTGTTACTGTTTATAAAATAAACTTTACTATTGCCTTTATTTTTATTCCTTGTAAAATTGGTATTGTTTAGGAGGTATACCCGTTATCTCCTAAATGTTTAAAAGGTAAATATGATTTCTTCACAGACTTTTGTAAAACACGTGGTTATATTTAATTAAAAAAGGATTGAAAAAAATGAAAAATTATAATGTTTTCATTACTTTTATTATTGCTTTCGTTCTGGCTTTAGGGGCTACCAATTTTTCTATTTTTAAAGGTTCAAAGTACTTGGTTTATTCATTATTAGAAATAGCATTTTTAGTGCCTATTGGAATGTTAGTTATTTACGGTATAGGAAAGATATTTAATCGATTTTTAATTAAAGGATAATTTAAAATGCAAGGTAAAAACCCTCCTGTTTTAGGGGGCTTTTTATTTACAAAGTTAGCTATAACTGTTCACCAACGGCAAGTTCGTAACATGCGGACTAATATAAGAAGGCCGTTGTTAATTGCCTAACTTATTCAATTGCAAGCAGGATCAGTTGGATGTACCAGTGGAGGATTGTCCACTCGGATTGATCTGTTTTCAAGTATCTATTCTCTCAGAAAAAAGAGAAACAACCCACTCCATAAAGATTTAAGCAGCAGAAACACCAAAAGCTCCAACAAGAACCGAGGATTTATAGCACTGAAAGAAATCCGTGGTTCCAGAAGCGTTTTTAAACTCGTACTCTAATCCTGAAAAAACGCAGCAAGTGGTCAACTATGTTAGACAGACCGGCCATTTAGATGAACCCCTTACTATTAACCGAGAGACAAACATGCTGACAGATGGCTATAGACGTTACATCATGGCTCAACAGCTTGAATTAGAGATCTTCCCTGTTGTATGAAAAAGAAACAGTTCTAGGCAAAAGCTAGAAACACAAGTATTTTAAGGGGTCTAGGAAGTCGAATAAGCTTTAAAACTACCACCTTACTTATTATACCGATTGCCGAATAAGTTTGATCCATGAATTTTTTTAAGGTTCCTGTGAAATAACGAACCAGATTGGTTTTAACCTTTCCTCGTTTATAGCCTCTAAGTTTATGGATAATAAATAAGTCCGTAAAGTGCTTCCACACTTGTACTTTTTCGAACGGTTCTATTACCGGTAAGAAACATTAGTCTAACCGAGTACTTTTAAAATATTAGTACTCGGTTGTGACTGAATTTTTTTAATAGCGGCATTCCACAACTCTGACATGTTTTATATGGCTTCATTATAAATTCTCCTACTAATGGTATTCTAAAAACAAATTATCTAACTAAACAAAGATAATTTCAGCTTCATTTCTAAGATCTGTGATGGTAATGCCCGTACCTTTATTTGCATGTCACGATTTGAACTATTTAAGACAATAAAAAATATCAAATTGCACTCTGCAAATGTTAAGATCAATGAACTGCTTAATGGTACGAATTCACTGTAACAGGGCAAGTTAGTTCAACTAATGACAATGGTTGCTAATTTAGTTCTTCTTGTTTCGCCTTAATCATTGAAGTGATTTTCTCCCTATACTTCTCATTCGTGAAAATTTCCAGCGTAGTCGTTGAGTGTAGTTTTGCATGTCTAGAAAAATTAGTAGACACCAGCCATCGACCACAATATGGACATGGAAGCTGTCCATTTACCTGCCATTGTGTCGTTATGAATCTATTTGTATTTGAATTTGAATTTCTTCTTGCGACCACTTTGACTACTTCCGTATCCATTTCGACTACATCATCATTCATTTTGTATTCATCTGAAGTTGCTAGTTCTTCTGATACACTCACTTTCTCACTCATTTCACGTTCTACTAGTAGACAAACAGCTTCACTGATAGATAGACCGAGTTCGGTGCAATAACCTTTAAAATCATAGTACAAGCTTTCTGGAAGGCGTGCGGTTAATACTTCTGTCTTGTCTTTTCTTCTCCGATTCCGTGCGAATTGTTCTAAGTATGTTGTCATGTAATCCCCTCCTAAACCCTCTTACTGATTTTATTCGGTATACATCATCTTATTACCTTCACATCACCATGTATACAATTCAAATCCTTATGCAGTCTTATAGATATATAAACAAATATACAAACGTTGGTAAGAAGTTTGAAAGTGCAAAAAATCAAAAAAAAAGAGCGTCCTGGTTGGATGCTTTAATGGATGGTCCCGGCATTCTACAGGGGCCATTTTTCTATAGATCCCATGGATACCGACACTCATTGTCATCAACTCCTTCCTTCACATCCGTTAATTTAGTACATGTTTTATATTCTGCTAAATCTTTAAAGTGACCAAAAAAAATTTCCATCGGTGCATTTTCAAGAACATTGATAAATGGATTATTCTGTAATTTTCACTAATATTCCTTCTTCAACCAACCTGCCCCTTTAGTTGCATAAAGAAAAAGCTACCTTAAAGACAGCTCCGATCTTCAGCTACGCACCAACAAGAAAAAAGGAGTTACCGAAGTAACTCACTTCAATTTTAATTTAACGCATCTTACGACAATAGAAATTCTTTCGTTATTTCTGCGTTCTTGTTCCTTTTCTTCTTTTTTTGCTGAAATGAACCATAACATCAGTTCAATACGTGTACATAATGTAAAAAGTTCAATATTAATCCTGTAAAAGCAAATAATAGTCCAATGTAAAAGTCCAAGGATTATCCTCTTTTTCAAAATCAAAGGTCCGGTAAGTAATAAAACCCAATAACAAAGATACGATAGGAATAATTATATACTGTGGCCCAAAAATAAAGGATGCTAAACCTAATAATAGAGTTATCATCCCATAGTTATTATTCGTTTAAGCATCCCTTGAAAAATGATGGATATAACAAAATTAAGCTTACTATAATTATTAATTATTGGTTATCTTGTTTGTAAAAAAACCCGTAAGCACCATAAGGAATGTTAATGATTTAATCGTAGTAAGATTTCAGCTACATTGTTTATCCTTGATATTACATCCTCTTCATTCAACACAAAAGATTTATCATCATAATCAAGCCTATCAATCAATTGATGTACAGAGAGCGAAGGATTGTTTTGGATTTGAAGCAAAGGTAAGTTTAGAAGAAGGATTGAAAAAGACCATAGATTGGTATGTTCATCAGGATACAAGGCAATAGTGAATTTAAAATGTGTTCAATCCATGATTATCGCATTATTATTAGGCGGTATACCAAATTGCCAGCGAACCTCCTCGTGAAGTTTTCCCCCACCCAAATTACTAATGTTAAGCGGTGTGATTGGCAAGGAGGTTCTTTTTGCACAACCACTTTGTAGGGTTCGATTCCTGACCATAGATAATATTCGCTTTCTTAATTCCGAAGAGACTAGCCTGGTATGCGTGAAGAGTAGGGAAAAATCACATTATTTTGATAATGCTATTAATCTAATCACAAATGAATTATTTTCTTCATAAAATAAAGTGTACAAGCATTTTAAGTGGAGGGAAATATAGTGAAATATTGTATTGTATATGGGAACTGTCATGTATGGCCCATTCGAAAGTATTTAACATCATCAACTACTTTTAACCAGATTTATCAAATGATTGAAATACCACCAGTACATGAATGTAATATGGAAACAGGGATAGAACAGCATTATTTAAACCAATGTGATTTATTCATTTATCAAAATGTAGGTAATTCATTTGGCGAGTATTTGTCCACAAACTATATATTATCTAAGCTTCCTGACAAATGTAAACGCATAAGTATAGGCAATGCTTATTTTGTTCCTTATTATCCCCAACTTGAAACAGCAACGGATGGATTTCCATATTGTGATAAGAATGTCATTCGTTTATTACAGCAGGGGCTCAATAAACAACAAGTACTTAACTTAATATCGGATGACGATTTCTACTCTTTCAACGAAATTCAATCGCTGTTGCTAGATTCCATCAATGAATTGAGAAGACGGGAAGCATCCATAGATATTCCAATTGTGGATTACATCGAACATACCTATAAAATCTATCATATATTCTGCACAATAAATCATCCCCAATATCCGCTTATTCAGTATTTATCCATGAGAATTCTTGAAACATTGGGAATACCCAGCGGAGAACTGCTCCATTATGTCTATGACATCTTTAATGACCATATTCATCCCATCTATCCAAGCGTAATAAAGCATTTAGGACTAACCACGATAAAACCAAGTGACAGATGCTTCACAATTGGCCATCAAAAGTTAACTTTCCAGGAATATATCGGCAAATATATTGATTATATTCAAAGTAGACAAAATTGAGCATCCTCCCAAACACCCTTGGAAAGATGTACAAAGCAAATTATTCACTTATCAAATAAAATGAATATTTTGAGCTGTCCGTCTAGGAATGGGTGGTCTACTTAAATTATATGGTGCATATAATTTTGGGATAATTTAAAAAAGATGAACATGTGATTACAAAAAAAAGGTCCATCATTACCTGTTCTGAAAAGGTGAGTGAAAATAAACATTTAATACTACAGGTCAGTTCCTTTGTTCCGCTGCCTGATTTTTTTCAGAAAATTCGGCTTGAGCCCATAAAAGATTGAGGGGTGTTGCTTATGTTCAAAGATGCATTTTATTTTGCAAAATTTAGATCTCAAGTTGACCCGATAAAGCTGCCATAATATTTACGAAAAAACACTGTGATTAAACAAAGGCCGTGTGATCCGACAAATGGTAATACATGGATCTCACTTAAAACTCAGCAAAAGCGTAGAAGAGGGAGTGATTTAGTGACTGCAAAGGTTGACCTGTTTTATAAAACTTATCCAGGGGACGAGGAATGGCTGAATTTTTCCATTCGATCGGTAAACAAGTTCGCTCAAGGATTTCGGCAAATTGTAATCGTATCGACTCGAGGCCACAACTATAATCCTCCTCCCGGAAATATCCCTGTAAAATATATAGAGCTTGAGCAGCCTCCAGATAATGGTCTCTATCCCAATGGGGTCGGCTATTGGTGGCAAATGGGCATCAAATTAAGTTGGGATCAATTTACGGATGCAGACGCGGTGGTGGTTGTCGATTCTGACCAAGTATTTTTTGAAGACTTTTCCCCTTCCTTATGGATGTTGGGCGACAAAATTAAATGGTTGCGCCAGCCCTGGTCCGAGGTAGGAGATGGAACTGTTTGGAAACAAGGCTCGGACTATGTTATAGGAAAAGAAACACCGTTTAGCTATATGGTTGCTCCTGGATTTTATTTCACCAGGCAAGCAACTCAGTTATTTGCGAATTTCATAAAGCTTCGGTTTGCTCAAACTCCCGAACAGTTTTATCTTGATTTGAAACATCCGCGCACATCGGAGTTTGTACCGTTCGGGGCTTTTATTGATGAAATCAACCATTATGAATATGATTTTTTTCATCCCAAGGAATTTAATTACAAGCCCTGGCCAATCAAACAATATTGGAGTTGGGGCAGAGTCTCTGATGAAATTCGAAGAGAGATTGAGGGAATACTAAAATGAGTCACTGGGACAAATTAACTACAGCTATCTACCAATTAGCTTTACTCCCAAGAGGTATTAATAGAAATCTTCCATTGTGTCAAAATCTCGACTTTCGTGATTATTTTCAATAAGTTGGATAAGTATAGATGCCCTTTCATATAATGTTTTATCTCAAAAGTGATTGTATCCAATTCCCGATTGGTAGGGCCTGCAGCCAACAACCCGCTCGAGAGGTGAATTTTTGGGGGCGTAACTTACCCAATCAATTCTGAATGGCAAAGGAGAAATTTGTTATGATTGATAAGACCTTTTGGAAGAATAAAAAAGTTTTAATTACAGGATCTACTGGCTTTAAAGGATCCTGGCTGTGCCTTTGGCTGCAGTCACTTGGCGCAAAGGTTACCGGATTTACCCGGAAGCCTCCTACGAATCCCAGCTTATTTGAATTATGCGAAATCGATAAATTGGCGCACTCAATACTAGGAGATATAAGGTCAAAAGAAGACTTGCAGGAAGCTATTATGACTACACAACCGGATATTGTCATTCATATGGCCGCCCAGCCCATTGTAAGGGCATCCTATCAGATTCCCGCTGAAACATATGAAATCAATGTCATGGGCACCGTAAATCTTCTGGAAGCCGTCCGTGTGGCTGTCCAAAATAATATACCCATCAAAGCCGTCATTAATGTTACGAGTGACAAATGTTACGAAAACAAAGAGTGGATATGGGGATACCGCGAGGTGGATGAATTGGGAGGATACGATCCCTACGCCAACAGCAAAGCATGCTCCGAACTGGTCACTATGTGTTACCGAAATTCTTTTTTTAACCCTGACGAGTATGATGTTCATGGTGTTGCCATCGCTTCGGTACGGTCAGGAAATGTAATCGGTGGTGGGGATTGGGCATCTGATCGTTTGATTCCTGATTTCATCAGGTCGCTAATGGAAGATTCAAAGCTGAAAATTCGAAATCCAGGCGCCATTCGTCCATGGCAACACGTGCTTGAGCCTTTGGGAGGATATCTCCTGCTAGCCCAAAAACTGTGTGAAGATGGAAAGTATTTTTCACAAAGCTGGAACTTTGGGCCAAATGATTCCGATGCGAAACCGGTTGAGTGGATAGTACAAAAGTTGTGTGACAAGTGGGGGGGAAATGCCTCGTACGAAATCGAGCTGGATGCCCAAAGACATGAAACACACTATTTAAAGGTAGATTGTTCAAAGGCAAAGAGCGAATTAGGTTGGGAGCCCAAATGGAATCTTGATCAAGCGCTTGACCGCATCATCGAGTTTACACACGCATATCAACAAAATAAAAATCTCAGATCCCTATGTTTAAAACAAATTGAACAATACTGTGCGACTGATTAAAGTTGCCTAAATTATAATGAGGCCAACGGTAATAATAATAATAATAGTGGTAACCGACACTGCCGTTGGCCATTTCAACAAAAAAACGGGAATAGTTTTGGGTAATCACCTTATTGGCCTTTTAATTAAATGATAGGTTATTATTCAAATTAAATATTGGGATGTGGTTAATCGGTACAAGTTTCAGTAATGAGGATAGAGTTTCTTATTCTATAAAAATAAGACTGACAAAAAACCGAATATAGGCTTTTCCATTACCTTAATAAAATACCTTTATGAATTAAGTAATGTACTAGCTCAAATGTAAATTCAATGAAACATAGACAATTTCGTTTTAATTACAATTAACTATTACCAAATTTTCCACGGAGCCTTTTTTGATTTCCATAATTCTTCCAAACTTTTTTTGTCACGCAATGTATCCATCGGTTGCCAAAAGCCGGTATGCTTGTAAGCCATCAATTGTCCTGCATTTGCTAGGTCCTCTAATGGTCCCTGTTCAAAAATCGTAGAATCTCCCTCAATGTAATCAAAAACTTCGGGCTGCAAGATAAAGAAACCGGCATTTATCCAACCTTCATCCCCTCTAATTTTTTCATGAAAAGCCTCAACTCTTTGTTCCTCTCCCAATGTTAAGGAGCCGAACCTGCCGGCTGGCTGGATTGCGGTAACAGTAGCTATTTTACCGTGTTTTTTGTGAAAATTCACCAACTGATCTATATTGATGTCTGAGACTCCGTCTCCATAAGTAAGCATAAAAGGATTATTTCCTATATACTTTCGAATTCTCTTTAGACGGCCTCCAGTCATCGATTCCAAACCAGTTTCCGCAAGAGTGATTTTCCATGGTTCGGCGTTGTGATGATGGATTGTTTGTTGATTGCTTTTACAAAAATCTACGGTAATATCGGATTTGTACAGAAAGTAATTTAAAAAATAGTCTTTAATCTTGTATCCCTTATATCCTAAGCAAATAATAAATTCATTATATCCATACTTGGAATAGCTTTTCATAATATGCCAAAGAAGCGGATATTCTCCGATTTGAATTAATGGCTTTGGTATTAAGCGGGATTCTTCACTTATTCTCGTTCCGAATCCTCCCGCTAGAATAACTACTTTCATTGCGTATATCCCCTTTTCTTCTCTTTCGCCGTCCAGTTACATAATTAGGCTTAACTGCAGAGTTTAATGAGCCTTCAAATGGTGTTAGTGACTCTCGAAATAGATTATCTACGACGGTATTCAAGTGTTTTAGCCTTGTTCCCTGTTCCTCCTGCAAGAATGATTCCTCTTAATTTAAGACACTCCCCTGTAAAATGTATCTAAACAATTATATGCAAAAGATGTAAATTTGGAACATTAACTGCTGGTGGGTGTGTTTCCCAACCTCTTTGCTTAAATACTTCATACTAAATTCTTTGTAGTATCGAAGGGAGTTCATTAATCCGGTTACCGATTGTATGATAATTATCATGACCGTACATTCAAAAGCAAATAAAAGAACAGCAAAAGCAGTCCATATCCTTATCGCGTTTCTTGTTATTAATATCCTTGTTCACCGTGTTTAAAGCAGAAAACTTCCCCATGCTGAAAATACGCCAATTTTTTGTTCCCTCTTTATTAGCTATGCATAAGTTGTATCAAAACCTAATCTGGAGACGAGATTAGATGAAATGATGAACAATGAGGGTAGCCCAAGACCACTAGATTTACCTCGTATTTCTTATATGGGTTAAATACAGGTTGATAATTTTGAACTAGATTTTCTTTATCTAGATATCCTTGGAGATAGCGCACGGGGAGGTATATATGATGCAACAAGACAGGTCAATTTATCAAAAAAATGTCCCTAATTGGATGTATGATAAGAGTATTGGGCGGCTAATATACTAGTTTTCAAATAAAGAAGAAGGGGCTTTCACAGCCTCTTCTTCTTTATTTAGTTTCATCTTCATTTTTATTACTACTACCGCTATTAGCTACAAACATTGCAATCTGCGCCTTTTTTTCTACATCTAAATCAAGTGTATCGATTATGCTAAAAGGCGATTTTAATAGAAGTGGTTGTGGTTGTGAAATCTTCGTTAGTTCGTGTAAGATTTTATTTGAAGTCTGATCCTGCTGTTTAATTAACTGATTCTGAAGTTGAACCTGAAGTTCCTTCTGTTGTTGTTCTTGGAGTTGGAGTTGGACTTGAATATTTTCTAGTGGTTGTGAACTCTTCGTTATTTCGTGTAAGATTTTATTTGAAGCCTCATCTTGTTGTTTAATTAACTGATTCTGAAGTTGGACCTGAAGTTCCTTCTGTTGTTGTTCTTGGAGTTGGAGTTGGACTTGAATATTTTCTAGTGGTTGTGAACTCTTCGTTAGTTCGTGTAAGATTTTATTTGAAGTCTCATCTTGTTGTTTAATTAACTGATTCTGAAGTTGGACCTGAAGTTCCTTCTGTTGTTGTTCTTGGAGTTGGAGTTGGACTTGAATATTTACTAGTGGTTGTGAAATCTTCGTTATTTCGTGTAAGATTTTATTTGAAGTCTCATCTTGTTGTTTAATTAACTGATTCTGAAGTTGAATCTGAAGTTCCTTCTGTTGTTGTTCTTGGAGTTGGAGTTGGACCTGAAGTTCCTTCTGTTGTTGTTCTTGGAGTTGAAGTTGGACTTGAATATTTTCTAGTGGTTGTGAAATCTTCGTTATTTTGTGTAAGATTTTATTTAAAGTCTCATCTTGTTGTTTAATTAACTGATTCTGAAGTTGAACCTGAAGTTCCTTCTGTTGTTGTTCTTGGAGTTGGAGTTGGACTTGAATATCTTCTAATATATGGTTAAAATCATCATGCTTTTTATCATCCTTATGATCCTTCTTATATTTCTTCTTTTTGTCTTCCTTGTATTTATCTTTATGATCATTTTTACACATTAGGTTCCCACCCTTTTTCGCTATTTAATGGTTCTGAAATCACTTGAATTTCCTATTGTGTAGTAGGAAAAATCGTCTTTTCAATTGACATAATACTCACCTTTTATGTTTTAGTAAATCACTTACGTTCCAGAATCAGTTTAAGGACAATCGGAGAGAGCTATTTGACCATTTCCAAGTGGTGTTGTCGACATGAATATGTTGCCGTTTCCGATTATTATTACAGTAATGCTCTTGTTATTCATTATATTGTCGACATTGAGGGTGTACGCAGGAGTAGCACCAAACAAACCAGGGTTGTCGGTAGTTCCTTGACCCGTTATTGACACAGTGCTACCCAGACAACTAGGAACGGTAAAGGTAGTTGCCGTGAAAGTAAATGCAGGGACCATAAATGATCCACCGTAAAGGGTTATTAGTTGGTGTTTAACACGAACATATAAGACCGTAATAGTTAACTGATCCTGGTGGGTCTTGAAGGTCTCCGTTAAACATAACTGTTGTGGTTGCTAAGCCTGAACCTCTGGTATATCAAAATCGACTCCCGATGCCCCACCTTGCGTTACTTCACAATCACAAAGTGTTGTTTGACAGTTAACAATAATAATAGTGACACTTGCAGTTACTCCAGGAAAAGCAGGAAGCGTAGCGGTAATAGTTACTGTCCCAGGTCCGTCAGTAGCTGTAAAAATAGGGTTGATGACAAAGTTACCCGAAGCATTAGTTGTAGTAGAAGCAGGAGCTATAGAGCCAAGAGCGGGATTACTTACTGAAAAATTCACTTGTGTACCTACTGGAGAGGGACTACCATTCACCAACACTTGACCAGTAAGAGTTGCAGTATTAGATCCTGTTCCAAAAGCACATATTGTTGTAGATGGATCAACATTCAAGGTAATAGTCGCTGTGGGTGGAGGAGGAGTTGGGGGAATAGTTGTTAACAAATCCAGAACGTTTTCAAACTTGAACTCCAGCAGCATTTCTTTCTTGATCACATCACGAAGCGTTCTTTGAACACTTGCATCAACAGCAAGAAGATTGGGTAACGAAACCACTGCAAGAGAAAGTGTGGTTCCTGTTGGTAATGTTCCTAAAACAAATTGAAGCTTCTCTGCCTCAGCATTGATGATGTGAGCGAGGGCTAATTCTTCAAGAGCAATGGAAGCCAAAAGTAACGGTACAGTCTGAGCAGCCGTAATCGAAATGGTTGGTGTAATATTAGGGATGTTTGGAAAAGACAAATAACTATCTAGACATTCTATCTATAGGTATTCAACAAACCTTTGAATGACTGAGCGTTTGTCATGTGTAAACGTTAAACTTATACCACCTTGCAAAAAAAATTCAAAAAAACCACTTATATAGGAAAATAGTCATCCGTTTGTAAAAATACAATTTTACGAACGTTGTAATTTGTCCTTAAAACTACCGTTTTTCGTTAAAGTATTGATGAACTTTGCGAACTTCTATGTACTTTTATGGACGTTCTGAACGGTATAAATGCACCTCTTTTAGGGCGGACACTTTTTATATGGGATTTTCTTTTTTATCAATATAGCGGTAGAAAGCACTGAATTAGCCAAGAAAAGCACAATACCCACTAGATGCACTCCGTTATATAACCCATTCTGGGTCGTTTACAACTATGAAGCACTTAGTCCTACAGTAGGCTCCTCTCATAGTGGAGTTAAAAAAGGCAAAACGCAAAAAATCCGCGACATGTATATCGCGAATTGCTTTCGGGAGGTCTATGACTATGCCAAAAACGTCCCGATCCCCTATTTATCCCGTCAGAAAGGGTACCCCTACTCAGGCCTACCGGCAGTTAAATAAGGCGGCAGGCTTCGCTGAGGTAGAACATGTCGGCAACCATACCTTACGGAAAACGTTTGGCTATTGGTTTTACAAAGCCACGAAGGATATTGCCATGCTGCAACGTATCCTGCATCATTCGCACCCTTCCGTTACCTTACGCTATATCGGCATTACGGAAGAAGAAACAAATAACGTATTGAAAACTTTTAGTGTCTTTCATAGTTCATGACAAATGAATGGCCTCTTTTTAGTAAGGTATCTTTTCATAACTTCATTTTTTTTGAATCTAAACTAAAATTTATTGTGTTATTTCAACTTAGTCAAACATAAATGCTCTTTTTCGATAGCTCATTGAAATGATTAATCCTCTTCATCCATCAGGTACGATATATCATGAAGAAAGACCTCACCCCGGTAAATTTCTGACTCCATAATCCGCACTGTAATCTCGGCTTGTTTTTTCTTATTTCATTCTGTGGTGGGGTATCGCCTATTGTACAATTAATCTAATGTATATAATTGGCTGCTAATATACTTTGCCCTCGCTTCAATATATTGGCATATAAAATCTGGTTCTTTATCAAATAGATGGATCTGTTCCTTTACATAGGGGTCTTTTAGAACATAGGGCCTTATGAGCTCAAAAGTTTCCTGGATTTTAGGTTTCATAAATTCTAAAGTAAACTGGTTACTTAAGATATCTTCTAATCTTTTTTTGTATTGGTTTCGAAATGTTTTCACATCAAGAATCCGTGCCGTTAACGTATTAAATCCCTCAATTCTCACATAGTCTTCGTCCATGACTTCTCCATTTATATCCCTTCCCCATGTAGCGTCATAATCCCAGGGAATGACTTCAAAAAGTCCCGTTTCTCCATTCCGATATAACGCATAGTTATGAACGAATCCATCGTAATTTTGCGTGAAAATAACACCTGCGAGCCAGCAAATATACTTTTCAACGTTTATATAATTTACAATCTCCTTTTCAAAGTCTACTCTTGGGATCGTATTGATTTTTATGATTAATTCCTGTAAGGCATTCTCATCCTGAGCTGTCCCACATTTTCTCTCATATCCAAACTCAAGCGATTTCTTTATATCTTGATCAAGTTCACTCATTAACGAGAAGTTAGCGTCACCATCCACAGCATAAAATATAGCTCCTTTTGGCAGTTTTTGATTCTCTAAAAAATACTCATCGACGGATTCTAATTCTAGATAAAGGCCCTCATTTTTCCCATTTATCATTAAGAAAACAAACCGGGATTTCGGGGATAAACATCCAATTTCCTTAAAAAAATCTAAGGATAATTTATTTCTTATGAATGATGGATCCTTATATTCTGCGTTTAAATGCCATTCTTTTGCGTTTCGAAAAGTATTTGGTTTGTGAAAAGCTATATGATACGACTTTTTGCGAAAACCACGAATATGAGAGCCACGGTAAGCTAGATCGATGTCATACCTTTTTTTGTTTACGTTTAGCGTTGCAGTAATTGGATCATCACACCAAATATCCCTGCGTAGCTCAGAAAAATCCAAAGGATGAATAAAAAACTTATATTCAGGTAGTTTCTTAGCATGATCCACAGGCATCCTTCCCCTTTCTTTTTCCTATACTCTATGCCAAAAGGGCTGTAAAGGATATTTTTGTCAGTGAGGCGTTTGTCTAGTACCTCTCTCGTACAAACCACATAGTTTATAGAGGGAAAAGAAACGCATTAATATGTTTTGTTTCATTTACTATGAAATGGAGGTAATGAGTATGTCAAATGATATACAAAGAGCGGTAAACAGGGCTAATTCAATGGGTTTAAGTGACTTCATGTTCCAGGGTCCACGATCAAACTGCCGTTCTAGAAGAAGAAATACAAATAGGCGCAATACATGTGATAATCGTCGTCGCACTAGCCGCCGGTGCACTAGCCAGAACCGTCGTCGTCGTACTAGTCGTCGGTGCACTAGCCAGAACCGTCGTCGTCGCACTAGTCGTCGGTGCACTAGCCAGAACCGTCGTCGTCGCACTAGTCGTCGGTGCACTAGCCAGAACCGTCGTCGTCGCACTAGTCGTCGGTGCACTAGCCAGAACCGTCGTCGTCGCACTAGCCGCCGGTGCACTAGCCAGAACCGTCGTCGATGTTGCCGGAACCGGAATTGTCTGTTTGGAAATCGACAAAGATGTTGCTTTGGATTCTGGAATTAAATATTAACAAACAAAGATTCTTTGATTAAAAATGAGGTGATAGGATCTTCTCTATCCTATGTAGGTTGCCAACCAGGCGCTTGTAAAGTGAAAATCTACAAAAGCTGAAGAAGTATCCTAATTCGAATTCATTTTGGACAAATCAAAAAGGATCCAGACAAATAAAGGCATGGAATGTTCCATGCCTTTAAGTTAAAGGTTAAATCCCCTCCAACCACTCCTAACTATCACTTTTTCCATACATATAGGTCGTAATTTTTTTAATCAAACTTTATTTCAGAGCTACAAGTTGAAGAAGAAAAATCAACAGCATTGTTTAACAGAGTCTACTTTAAAGAAGTAACAATTAAAAAACTTCGTAGAATTATAATTTTATGAAGTTTTTTAATTGTTATTTATAATATCCTGTGTAAATTTGTTGTTACGAATCTCCTTATTGTTCCAAGCATATAGTTTAAAGAAATTATGTTTATTTATGTACAAGGGGTGAATAGATTGAAAAAGGTAGAAAAAATGATTTTGTATCTGGTTTGTACCACATCATAATCATGGATCCGTTGATTATACATCCGTAGAGGACGGCCATGTCCATCAATGTCTAGATGTAACATCCCCGCCCATTCCATCACAAGAGGGAGAACATATTCATTATACAGAAGGATATTTGCTATTTGAGGATGGACATACCCATTATTATAAGGCATATTCGGGACCAGCCATTCCTGTTGGTAATGGAATGCACGTTCATTATTACGATTTTTACACAACGGAAGATGATGGGCATAGACATAGTATTAAAGATCAACTTGCTCCAGGGAATAAATAAGATACTTGATATACAAAAAGCTTTACATCAGAGGGATTGAAAATCCCCTTGATGTAAAGCTTTTCTCTGAAGTCTGACTACACTTTTAATAATTTAAATGCATCTCTTACTTTTTTAGCAAAATCCAGTGGTGGTCAACCGATTCAAAGTGCATATACATTGCCCGAGGTTCTTCAAATAACCAGTGATTATATAGATGTAACTAAAATGTCCCTTTTTCGAAATTCAGTTAATAACGGATTAACTTCTTCTTGTAAAAGAACTGTTTCCCCTAAATTTACGCATTCCCCCTACTATCAACATTTTCAAACGTGAAAAATTGCGGATTGACTAGTGGAGATTGCGTTCTACGGTCAAGTATAGTAAATCTAATATTACGAAACTTTTGTACCAAGCATACTCCTTCTGGAGTAATCATTCCCTCTCCACTTAAGATTCTTGCAAATTCCTGACATAATCTTTTTCGTTTTTCCGAACTCATAAAAAATCCCCTTTCAAAAAATAAAATTATTTTCCACTTTTTAATGAAATTCACGATTATTATATTCATCAGTTGACGAGGCTATTAGTTTAATACCCTCAACTTCTAATAATCTAGATTATATGAACATAAAAATCACTTCAGAGTTTGTTCTAAAGGGATTTTTGTAGAGTATTAGATACATGGACTACAGATCTACAGATTCTAGAAATGTAGCAAGAGAAGTTTTTTATGTCTTTAATTACTTACTAGCGTTCGTAAAATTGTACTTTTACGAACCTACAGCTTTCATAATTAGATAAATAAAGATGAAATAGAAAAAGCTCTAGTGGTTAATCTAGGGCTTTTTATTGATCATCTAGCAAACCCTTGCTACATCAAGGTTGTATAGAATCCTGAATAAACGATAAAAAACGACTAAGAACCAAACCCCTGATACACATGGGTTTGGCTTTTTTAGCTACTTCCTAAAAAATCACTTTTATGTAAACCTCACATGTATAACATATACATCTTTCCTTTATGATAAAATAGGAACCTATTGAGTATATAAATAAAAATGAACAACATTTTCTCCCATGTATGTATAAAAAACGAGCTAATATTAGCTCGTTTTTTGTTTCTATCATCAACCAATACCCATCTAGAAAAAGTAGTAGTATTAAATTCTCTTATGGAATCATTCACTACATATTCAGCAGTAGATAAAATAATAGTTACGAGTCGCAGTCAACAATAGTAATTGTGACGGTATTGCTGCTTGCTCCCAAAGCAGAAGCTGTAATCATGACTGTCCCAGGTCCGTCGGTAGATGTGAAAGTCGCAGTAAAGTTGCCAGATGCATCTGTAAAAGCAGGATTAGGGGCTACATTACCAAGGCCAGGAACATCTACTGTAAAGGAAACCGGTGTACCTGCTGGAGGGGGACTTCCATTCACCAACACTTGACCAGTAAGAATCGAGAAATTAGCCACTGGTACTGTACCCAATGCAGGAGGAGTACATATCGTGATTGGATCAGCCTCCAAGGTAATAGTTACACAGTTAACAATAGTAATAGTAACGGTATTGCTGCTTGCTCCCAAAGCAGAAGCTGTAATCATGACTGTCCCAGATCCATCGGTAGATGTGAAAGTCGCAGTAAAGTTGCCAGATGCATCTGTAAGAGCAGGATTAGGAGCTACGGTACCAAGAGCAGGATTATCTACTGTAAAGAAAACCTGTGTACCTGCTGGAGGGGGACTTCCATTCACCAACACTTGACCAGTAAGAGTCGAGGTAATAGGCACTGGCGATGGCGACACTCCAAAAGGTATACATATCGTGGTTGGATCAGCCTCCAAGGTAATCGTTACTGTGGGCGGAGGAGGAAGAGTTGCGATTAAATCCAGAACGTTTTCAAACTTGAATTCCAACAACATTTCCTTTTTGATGACGTCACGAAGGGTTCTTTGAACACTCGAGTCAACAGCAAGAAGATTGGGTAACGAAACCACTGCAGGAGAAAGTGTGGTTCCTGTTGGTAATGTTCCTAGAACAAATTGAAGCTTCTCTGCCTCAGCATTGATGATGTGAGCGAGGGCTAATTCTTCAAGAGCAATGGAAGACAAAAGTAGCGGTACAGTCTGAGCAGTCGTAATCGAAATGGTTGGTGTAATATTAGGGATGTTTGGAAAAGACAAAATGATTCACCTCTTTTTTAGTTTAGGAAGCCATAAACATGAGTGTATGGGTTTCCCATTTTGTTATTTGCATGGACAGAGATCTTTAATAGGACATTCTTTCTATAGTTATTCAACAAGCCTTTGAATGACTGAGCGTTTGTCATGTGTAGACGTTAAACTTATACCACCTTGCAAAAAAAATTCAAAAAAACCACTTTATATAGGGGTCTCGCCGACAAAACGTGGATATTATACGCTAAGAGCATGCAGGATTTTTTGAAAAATACTACCCGAACCTTGCATGGAGAATAGCCCTTAAATAGGTGAGAAGAAGAATCAAAAGCATTGTTTAACAGAGTCTATTTTAAAGAAGTAACAATCAAAAAAAGTTCGTAAAAGTGTACTTAAACGAACGCATAAATAAAAAAGAGTTAATATTAATTACTTATATAATACGCAAGATGGCGCTTGGCAGCAGTATCTAGGCGTCTTTTTTTCGTGATCCCCCAAGCCTGGATCTATTTGTTTACATTAGCGTGTGTAGTTCATAGTCCACTTTTAACCTTTGCTCATTCCTTGGCTAGGGCTTCTTAGTGTTGAAAAGGTATCAATATTAAGGGAAGTACAAGTCAATATGAATTCATTCTGAGGTTGGCAAAGTGATGCTTGATCCGGGATAGAAAGGAAGAAAGGACGTAGGGGTAGTTTATGTTCTAAAATATCAAATATTTAAAAATGAACCAGCACTCCCCACCAAACATTTTGGATAGTTTCATGATGAGATATTGGTATCTAGGCAATTAAATTTATAATTATAAAGAGTATAAATAATAGGGAGAGGGACAAATGGAAATTGCTATTAGTGCAGCCATAATCGGGGCAACTTCAGGTTTAATTGGTGCAACCATGGTAATCCATCAACATCACCATTCACCATTGTGACAAGCGCTCCAAGTGCATTTGCACGTTCTACCGCTTTGCTCAATTCCAATCCATCAAGTAAACCTAATAGGAAGCCAGCGGCAAATCCGTCACCTGCACCAACTGGATCGACTACCTGTTTGACAGGAAATCCAAGGATTAAAGCGCTCTCTTTTTTCGTAAAATAATAAGCACCTTCAGCACCCATTTTCATCACAACGACTGATGATCCATGATTTAAAAATAATTGTCCAAGTTTGTGAGGATCGCTTTCACCGAATAAAAATTCACCCTCAGCAACTCCAGGTAAAATGATATCAGACTCAGCAGCACTTGCTGTTTCCACGTCCCAAAGCTTTGTACGAAGGTTTGGATCAAACACAATTGTTCTTCCATTGTTTTTGCAAGTTTAATAGCTTCAAAGATTGTTTCTTTACAGCTTTCACTTAACGCTGGCGTGATACCTGTAATATGTAAGTATTTCGCTTCTGAAAGATATTCGTTATCAAGGTCACTAGGTGCTAACTTACTAGGCGCTAAACCTTTTCGATATTAATACACTCGCATATTATTTTGTCTACGTGGTTCTTTAAAATAAATACCCGTAGGTGCTTCCTGATCAAAAGCTACTTTACTCACATCAACATTTTCACCTTTTAAGAACGCAAAAATTACTTTTCCGAACTCATCATCACCTTGTTTACTAATCCAACCAGCATGATGACCTAATCTTGCAAGGCCAATGGCCACATTTGATTCAGCTCCACCAATCTTCTTCGTGAATTGAGTAGCATTTCGCATGAATTCTTCACTATCAGGAACATGTGAAAATATAATTATAATACCGTGTGGCCCATTCTTGTGGGTAATCATAACGAAAAAAGCGAAGCATCTTTACTAGAAACTCCGCTTTCCAACCCTTCCTGCCCACTGTATACCCTTATTTCCTATAAGTTCTTCCTATAACCATTCTTGTGCTTCAATTTGTTTAGGCCAGGTAAAACTATGAAAGTTTGCGAAGTAGCATTGCTTTACTTTTGGATTGCACACCATCCTCCAATTGAATCTTTTCGAATGAATCCGTTTCGTCTATCAGCTCGTATCGGCCATTAATAAAGCTGTGGAACCGATTGTAGTTAAAAAACCAGATAGGATAGCTGGCTTCGAAGATTTCGGGGGGGACAATCTGTACGGTAATCCGATCCGGCTGATCAATAAAAAACATGCGGTCAAAAACCATATACTTAAATCCATAATCCATCATTTCAGACAAAACCTCATATGGGCTTTCCAAGCATTGAAGAACTCCGGACAATAGAATCACATCCGGACTTTCTATGTTGCAGCACTCCTCGATCCGATCATAAAACTTCAGAACATCATCTTGAAACAGTTCCCGGCCACAGTCAACAAAATGTTCTTGTTCGACGATGTTCCATTTCAATTGACTAAAGTGATTCATAAAATTTCGACATTGAAAATAAGAAGATCCCAATGATCCACCGAAATCCATCACGTTCAGTTTATTTCCATTTGCCGATGCAATGTATAGCAAGTAAGTCAACAAAGGATAAGAATATTCAATTTTATCAAATAATACGGAATCCCTCTCGTAGACGGCCTCCCCTGATTTCACCTTTAGGATTGCATTTTTTACTTTTTCTAGAATAACCGGATTGTCATACCCTGTGGAATCCTCCACTGCTTCCCGCCATGATCCATAGTCTCCAAAGAAACCATATTTTCTCCCTGACATTTTCTCACCCCAGCCTTTGTCTATGATTTTCTTTTGAATAAGCTCTGTTAAAGAACAATGTTGATTTTCACCATTTTTGACTCACTCGTGCGAAATGGCCAATTCACACGATTCGAAAGAATCAGTGTTGACTACTTAAGAGCTCCGGTAATGTCATACTTCGAATTATCCTTAGGATAGTTGCTTTTGAATTAATCGTACAACTGAACAATGGTGTCTATTTGCTCACGTAAAGCTCGTATATACGGACCGTAGATAAGCGATATGACCTCTTCCGAAAGCCGATAGACGCCATAATCAAACTGATATGCGGTGTTCCAACTCAATTGATGAAAATGATAAAACACAATCGGCACTCCACAGACTTGAGGACCATCTGTAACCTCGTACTGTTGTACATTCCAGCAAGCAACACCGCCGCCTAAATGCTGTAAAACATGGATCCCTGTAAATAACTCCGGCCATTTGTCAAGATATTTTTGATCGCCAAATTTTCCGTTTTCGACTCTGTTATAACACCATTCCAGACAACGATCTCCCCACCATTGCAGAACTTTTAGGCCACGATCATCCGATTTGAATGTCATAAATTGAACACAATATATACCGAATTTATGCCTTTGATCATATTCGGGAGTATATCTATGTTCGGTGATCATTACCGAGCAATTGCTTTGATGAAATTCGTCTAACAGAATTGATGGCTTAGTAAAAAAATACAAATCTGCATCAAGATAAGTAACCTCTTTCACATCGTAATTGTCCAGTACATGACGAATCACGTGAGGGGTACAAGTCCAGTAATATTCTGTTTCCAAGCGAAGTTTCTTTACTTTTTTCAATTCATCGGTTTCAAATTCATTCAGTGTAATTAACACTATATTACTAAGATTTAAGCTTCTAAGCATTTCGTAAGCCAAATCATCAAAGCAAAATATAAAAAGTGTGAAACATTCTTCCGTCTGACGTAACGAATCATACATGGTTAGGCCGCGAGTCAAATAGTTCGAATTAAAGAGCGTACAAAAATAATGCACCAAGTTTCTTTCCCTTCAAAGTTTATTTATTTTTAAGCTAGTGAAAAAAACAAGCGAACCGTTTTAATCACATATTCTTGTTCTTTATAAGTCAATGCCGGATTCATTGGTAATGACAATATTCGATCGGCCACATCTTCAGTTACGGATAATTGTTTAACTGGATTTGAAGAAAACGTCGTTTGTTTATGAACAGGTACCGGATAATGAATCAGGGTGCCAATTCCATTTGAACGTAAGTATTCGACTAATCTATCACGGGTCAAACGATCTTGAAGTGCTATTACACATAAATGCCAGGCAGCCTTGCATCCTACGCAACGTTTTTGGAAAAATAGCGGTAAATCAGCGAACTCAGTACGATAAATATCCATGATTCTTGATTTTCTCTCATTCCATTTGTCTAAATAAGTTAATTTGATATTTAATATCTCAGCTTGGATTTCATCAAGACGACTATTAATGCCATGATTTAATTGCAGGTGATACCTGTCCTTCTGGCCGTAATTTCGAAGGATTTTTAAACGGCTGGCATTGTCCTCGCTTCTGCAAAAGACAGCGCCTGAATCGCCTAGAGCACCGATGTTTTTCGTTGGATAAAAACTGAATGCACCGTAATCGCCGATTGTTCCTGCATGAATGCCATTTAACCTTGATCCGTGAGCTTGCGCAACATCTTCAACGATTATAATTTCTTCCCTTTTAATATCCCGTAACAAGCTCTTTAGTTCGTATATATTTACCATATTTCCATAGAGATGAACAGGAACAATTGCCTTGGTTTGAGTCGTAATCGAGTATGCTACTTTAGAAATATCCATTACCCAAGTTTCGGAATCAATATCAACAAAAACAGGCTTTGCTCCTATCGCACAAATTGCGGCAACAGTTGGGATTGCAGTATGAGAAACGGTTATGACCTCATCTCCCGCACTAATACCGGCTGCAAGCAAAGATAATATCAACGCATCTGTGCCTGAATTACATCCTGTAACATAGCCTTGATCATAGCCAACCAGATAGCATGCTAATTCTTCTTCGAATTTCTTTACTGCCTGACCTAAAATAAATTCTCCACGATGAATAACGGTTTGCACAGCCCGATTAATCTCATCTTCAATTTCTAAATTTATTTTCTGTAAATTAAAAAATTGGATTTTCATGATTTCACCTCGCTTGCAGCACTTAAGGACATCATCCACGCTTTCTCGTAAGCCTTGACTTCTCCTACAAATAGTAATCTTTATATTTTTTAAAATACTCTATAGTCCGTACTAATCCATCATACAAACTCACTTGGGGAACCCACCCGCTATCCTGATGAAATCGGGCAGATTCAGCGTAAAAATTGCCAATATCAATTTCCTTGTACTCTTTAGGAAAAGGTACAGTCTCCATTTTTAAATCATTGCAAAGTCCAGCCAAAATCTGTGCTACCTTTTTTAAACTGGCCTTTTCACCGCTAAGATTATAAACATTTCCATAACACGCTTTCGTTTGTGACGCTAAAATTAACGCTTCAACAACATCATCTACGTAGTTAAAATCGCGAAGTTGTTCTCCGCTGCCGAATAATTGAATGATCTCACGGTTTATTGCGCGATTGATAAACCAACCAATAACGCCTTGCTGCCCACTTTTTATAAACTGCCGGGGACCAAAGGTATTTGTCAATCGAAGAGAAACTGTTTTTAAACCATATGCCTTTGCATAAAGAGAATGGTATTGTTCTGCCGCCAATTTATTGATTCCATTAATATCCGTAGGATTAAGAGGGTGTCTTTCATCCACGGGAAGATATTGTGGTGGTCCATAAAATTGGCGTGTGCTGGTATATAAAATTACTGCATCCGGATTGTATTGCCTGCATGCTTCCATGAGCATCAGATGTCCCCTTACATTGATCTCCATATCCAGCAGCGGATTTGTCATGCTGTATCTATGGCCAACCTGCCCGGCAAGATTAAAAATATAATCCTTATTACGTACTATCTTGGATAAACTGGACCCATCACACATGTCAGAAGTCTCAATTTTTACTTTATCGCGTATAGATTCAATATTAAATAAATTCCCCCCCAATCCTGGTATTAGAGAATCCATTAAAGTAACCCGTGAACCTTCATCAATAAGTCTTATTGCAAGATTGCTGCCAATAAAACCAATTCCGCCTGTGATGAGAATATTTTTATCGGAAAACTCCGCCATATTATCACCCCACATATTTATATATGTATATGGTATGAAAGTAGAATGGTATTTTGCTGTGATTTTAAAATATACAACCTTATCACGCCAGATTAAGATTATATCCCTTTTTTCAGTAGTCCCAAGAATATTGGAACAGCAAAACATTTTCAACATAAAATACTTAAGGAATGATAAGTCAGCAAAGACTATGGGAAATCAGGGGATTTAATGTATTGGGTAATCTAAAAGGAGGTATCATTAAAGGTTAAGTCAGGAGAAGCAGTATATGAGAGGGGGTCCGTATCAAAAAATCATACCTTGTTTAATGGAGGTTAGCGGCATGGCAGATAAAATATACGGTTTTTCTGGAAATTACAGTTCGTGGCAGGAAGTACGGAAAATATCAACAAGTTATGATACACCGGAAATTTTGAATAAAGTAAAAGAAGCAGCATTAAAAGTGAAGTCGGGAGAAGCACTATGTGAGAGAGACTCCATACTGTTTAATGAATGCGAATATGCGCGACCCTTAATTCGCTGTTTATTGAATATCGCTTCTTATAACAATAATAAACTTCGCATCCTTGATTTCGGTGGTTCTTTAGGTTCTTCATATTATGCGTGCCGAAATTCTCTCATGCATTTAGATGAGCTAAGCTGGAGTATCGTTGAGCAAAAACATTTTGTAGATTGTGGAAAACAGTTGTTCGAAGAAAATTCCTTGAAATTTTATCATAGTATAGACGAATGCGTGCAAACGGAAAATCCCCATGTAATCCTATTTTCAGGTGTTATTCAATATCTTGAGGAGCCATACAAATTTTTAGAACAAGTGATGAAATACAATTTTGAATTCGTTCTATTTGATAGAACTCCATTTTTTGATGTTGAAGACCGTATTACCCTTCAGGTTGTTCCCCCCCAAATATATGAAGCCAGCTATCCGGCATGGTTTTTTAATTTAGATAAATTTCTTCGTTTTTTCAGGCACAAATACGATATCATCAATGCATTTGATTCATTTGAATCATGGCGGCTAGAGGATGTGCAATCACAGAATAAAGGTTTTCTTTTCAAAAAAAGTACTTAAATAACGCAATTGTTCGAGGATTTAACTATATCAGTAATATTCGGTCAGCGAGTTCATCACACTCGTTGGCCATTTTATTAAGACCTATACGATCCAAGGTTCCGACCGATCTTTTTTGCAAGTACAGAGAATCTAAGTGATAGTTTACAGCAAAAATATTCAACGACTGTCACTGTTACGAAAATTGGATAACATTAAAGAGGTGTAAAGATTTGAAAGGAGTAATTTTAGCAGGAGGGCACGGTACAAGGCTTGCGCCACTTACAAAAATCATTAATAAACATTTACTTCCAGTCGGCCCATATCCGATGATATATTGGCCGATTCAAAAGTTAAAAGAAGCTGGAATTACCAATATTTTGATCGTTACAAATCCAAAAGAACTAGACAGTTTTATCAATATTTTAGGTTTTGGTGAAGAATACGGTGTTAAACTTACGTATAAAGTTCAACAAAGTGCTAACGGCATTGCAGATGGAGTCTATTTGGCAAAAGATTTTGTTGAAAAAGAAAGATTTATTGTATTACTAGGTGATAATATTTATAAAGATTCGTTAAAACCTTATATTCAATCATTTAAATATCAAAAAGACGGAGCAAAAGTATTGCTTAAAGAAGTTCCGGATCCACACCGATACGGAATAGCAACCTTAAATAAGGGAGAGAAAATTATCACTTCCATTGTCGAAAAACCATCATCACCAGTAACTGATTATTGTATAATTGGTGTGTATATGTATGATGAAAAGGTATTTGACTATATTGAGAAAATTGTTCCCTCCAAACGGGGGGAATTAGAAATAACGGATGTTAATAACATATATATAGAGAAAAACAAATTAACTTATGATTTTCTTCAACATTGGTGGATTGATGCCGGGACACATGAAGCGTTATTCAAAGCCAATTCTCTCGTTTATCAGGATATAAAGAAAGAGAGGGCAAAGAATGACTGAAAACCTATTAATTACCGGAGGGTGCGGATTTATCGGTTCGCATTTTATTCGGTTATTGCTAAAAAATAAGAATGTCAGTATTACGAATATCGATGCATTAACGTACGCATCCAACAAAGAAAATACTGAGGACTTTGAAAAGAATCCAAATTACCGTTTCTTCAAAGTTGACATTACGAAAAAAGATGAATTAGATAAAGTGTTTGATCAAACATACGACATGATCATCAACTTCGCAGCAGAAACACATGTCGACCGCAGTATCGAAAACTCACAATCGTTTGTTCATACGAACGTATTAGGTACCTATCACTTGCTTCGAAAAGTCCTTGATGGTAAAGCAAAAAAAATGCTGCAAATTTCAACAGATGAAGTATATGGATCATTAAAAAAAAACGAGTATCCATTTAAAGAAACTCATCCCCTCGCCCCAAATAATCCTTACTCAGCAAGTAAAGCAAGCGCTGATTTACTTATTCGTTCTTTTTACCAAACGTATAAAATCCCGGTAATGATTACGCGATGTTCCAACAACTATGGTCCCAATCAGAATTCCGAAAAACTCTTTCCAAAAGTGATTTATCATGCCCTTCACGATAAGGAAATACCTGTCTATGGTGATGGGCAGAACGTAAGAGATTGGTTGTTTGTCGAAGATCACTGTAGGGCAATCTTTGCTGTCATGATGAACGGAAAGCCGGGAGAAATCTATAATATTGGTGGAAACAATGAGAAATCCAATATTGAAATGGTGAAAATCATATTGAATCATATAGGAAAAAGCCATGATTTAATTGCATTTGTAACCGATCGAAAGGGTCATGACAGAAGGTATGGAATTGATTGGTCAAAAATGAAAAACGAGTTCAACTGGCAGCCTTGTACTTCTTTTAACAAGGGAATCAAAATGACGATTGACTGGTATGTCGATCATCAAGATTGGTTTCATACCTCTTCTAATGGCGGGCAAGTATGAAGAGGTTAATTACAGTCAGCTCGGTAGAACGCTTCAATCGATTCTAGGAAATAAGGGCACGTTGAAAAAGAAGGGAAAGTGTGTGATATCACACTTCCCCTTCTTTTTTTTAAGACTAAACGATGTATTCTTTGGTGAGTACTACTTCCTAAAACTCCTATTTTATGCTCTTCGTTCGATCCATCTATGCAGTGATGTTGGTTGCTTTTCATATTTTTGACATAAAAATTTTCGATTTCACTAGATAAATAAGGTTGTAGTTTCAAGTATTTTTGATAAAGGTAGCTATATACATCTTCAACCTTCAAACCATATGCCGGGTGACTCTGCTTAATCCAATGTATAAGAACGTCTACATAAATATGAATGTTAGTTACCAATACATTTTCAGATCTGCTAAAACGAATAGGTACATCTTCTAACTCCGCAAAATCTTTTGTACCTGGCAATCGTACATTGCCATAGTTCCATCTAAATGGATAGTACGTATAGTTTGAATTGATAAGATCATTAATGGAATAATTGGATACAGGCAAAAAATACATGGTAAATGCATCTTTAACCAAAGGTTCATCAGAAGCATACAAAGAATCTGCACCCCAAAAAGTAACGGGAATGTGTCCCTGAGTTCCGCAATCAAAAGTTGGCCGATGACGTGCTCTGCATCTGACCAGAATCCGTTCCCCCAGGCTTTAATTAGCAAAAAACGATTGCTCTCATTCACAAATTTGCTTCCCCTTATAGTTTATTATGTTGCTGAACTTTCTCATCTTAAAGTCACTTCAGTGATTTGGTTATTAATACACTGATTACATTCTATCAAATTTCAGTACTGAATAAGCTTAATTGACCCTTCGGGCCAATCTTTAAGACAACTGACTGCTACAGAAACGTTAGAATAACTAGCACCAATAAAATGATCGCATTTCGTGGCAAGATACGTGTCTTTCACAATATCTATACCCTTCTGTCTTTTGTTATAATAAGATAAGTCATGATGCACGGAAATATTCTCAAAAGGTGTTCGTATGGAGTCAGTATAAATGATTTTATCACCGTATAACTCTTGATATTTTCTCAAAATACTATCACTATCTGTTAGCAAAAAAATAGAGGCTGTCGGGTTATTTTTTAGATAGTTATCAACTTCAGAGAAATATAGCGCATTAAGCTCATGTAAATGAGGAAATTCCCTAATTTTATCGCTACCTCGAACATGTACGCCTAAAATAGGGTGTTTACTTTTCATATTCTTAACATAAAAGTCTTCAATTTCATCGGCTAGATAAGGTTGTAATTTAAGGTATTTTTTATAAAGATAGCCGTATGCATCTGGGTACTCCAAACCATATGCCGGGTGACTTTGTTTAATCCATTGCATAAAATCATGTACGTAGATGTGATTGGTGCTCACCAATACATTTTCAGACTTACTAAAGTAATCAGCTTTATCAATTACACCCTGGACACCTGACAATCGTAAATTACCATGATTCCATATCGGTGGATAGTACGTATTATTTTCATTTACAAGATGCTCCATCGAATAATTTGACACAGGCAAAAAATACATGGTAAATGCATCTTTAACCAAAGGTTCATCAGAAGCATACAAAGAATCTGCTCCCCAATAAACAACAGGAATACGGTCGGTAAGTTCCGCGATCAAAAGTTGGCCAACGACGTGCTCTACAGCTGACCAGAAACCGCATCCCCAGGCTTTGATTAGCAAAAAACGATTACTTTGAGGCAAAATATATCCTCCTTTCTTAGATGGTTGACCCAAGTATCTCAAGATCTTATTAGGCTTTTTCACTTAGTAAGAGTTGGGTTTTTACTAATAAACAATTACACTTTGCTATGAAGAAATGCATATTAATTGTCTCTAAATTCTCCTGCAATTCCGGCAATCCGATATACATATGGTTTCATGTGAGTGTTCTTTACTTAATTCTTTCCAAGTCAGCGTCAACCATCATGTGAATCAATTGTTCCTATTTTTAGCAGAAGCCGCCATATCCGTAACCAAGGGCACACATTCGCCTTATTAACAACTACATCCAACAATGATTAAGAGTATAAACAATACGACTATAAAGGCGAAACCTCGACCAAATCCAAAACCGTGGTCAAAATCTGACATATAGAAAAACTTAAATGGGTTATATCATCGTATGATCTAATCAGGAAAATGACCCAATCACGAAGGATATTGCCATGCTGCAACGGATCCTGCATCATTCCCATACTTCTGTCACCTTACGCTATATCGGCATTACAGAAGAAGAAACCCACAACGTATTGAAACCAAGGCGACCAAGGACCTCAAGGCGTTTAAGGACGTAGCTGTAACTGGAACTGGGTTTACTTCAAGTACAAATGCAGATGAAGAACAATTTTATACTTTTTACCAATACAGGACCTTCTAGTCCCCTTGTTCAGTTAAAGATAAATTCTTTAAATTCAGGGGTACTTGCATCATTTGACGCTTGGTGGATTGACCTCTCTATAGAGTAATAGATTTAACAAAGAATTATGCGAATGTTTAGGATAATGATAAACTTAGCCCAAAATTTGTTCCCTTAAAAGTTCAAGCGAATCTCAGGCGATTGCTCGGAAGCAGTCGTCTTTTTTGTATTTGTATACCCGTTCGTATAACAAAAGCCTAACGTAAATAAATGGCTCCTATAGAGGGAGGATGTATATGTTCGTTTATAAAGGTTACATTATTTCGATTAAACTTTATTTCAAAGCTACAGTATAAAACTTAAGGCAGTAAAAAAAAGGATCTTCGATTGGAAGGAAACATTAACCTAAAGGCTAATGGGCTGCTTTTAAGGCAGCCAACCTTGCTAGTTAGACGCTACGATCCTTTTAATTCCCCTTGTTGTTTTCTTTTTTTAGGTTTCTGTGCTGGTATTTTTGACGT
Source organism: Peribacillus sp. NJ4 (assembly GCF_030348345.1). Taxonomy (NCBI): domain Bacteria; kingdom Bacillati; phylum Bacillota; class Bacilli; order Caryophanales; family Bacillaceae; genus Peribacillus; species Peribacillus sp. NJ4. The sequence goes on along the minus strand of NZ_JAUCFQ010000007.1, from coordinate 169,261 downwards.
TGTTCGTCCATCTGCATGTTTCTACTGGCCTGTTCGATACCCTTTATAATACCTTCAAGTAGTCCCATACCGTTTTCTTGAGACTGGATTTGTCTTTCTACTTTAGGTATTTGAGCTTCCATCCTGCCCAAAGTTTTAGCTTGCGCTATAAAGGCTGCTCTTCCAGAAACGCCTTCATTTTTCATTAAATCCTGGTAATGATCACGCTTAGTCATGGCCTGTTCATATTCTTGACTGACTGATTTTGAAACACGTATTTTCCCTTTGAGAAAAGGATTATTCTCCATTTTTCCCACCATAGTATGCTGATTTTCATAATGGTTTAGATATCCTTCAGCACGCTGTAACCGTGACCGGTGCTGATTCACACGATCCAATTCACCATGGAGCCTTTGAATTTCTTCTTTACGATTATTCAGCGTTTTTTGGATGGTCTCAAGAGGTAGCACTTTATTTCCGTTCACTTTATTAACTTCTACAAGCCTTGTAGCCGTTTGAAAGCTTATGTGGCGCATTTCAGGTCGTTCCGGATATAAAGAGGCCACTTGACGCACAAAAGCGTTCTGATAGGCTGTTTCAGCCTTTTCTAAGACCTTTCTTGCCTGATGGATTTGTCCACGTGTCTGTCGGTTTTTCTCTAGGAGATCAGGATAATCGGTTTGATGTTGACTTTGGACCTCGTGAAATTCTTCTTCAGTATGAAAGCCAAGCTTTTCACGATAGGTATGTAGCGTTTTATCGCATTTCCAGTTCGGCTTGTTCCTTTGTTATTCAATTTTCCTTTAGTTTAAAAGGATTGATCCAATTGATCGTTTCCAATTGTTGCTGGGCTTGCTGGCATTGATTTTCGAAAATGTGAATCCAACGGTAGCTTTCAGAAGCTCCAGGCAGGCCTTACGGCTAAAATATCAATCAACAAAAACTTATGGTTCAAGGCGAACCAACACTGGATGTACCCGTAGAGGATTGTCCAGGGAAATCGGATTAATCTGTTTTCAAGTGTCCATTCTCCCTGAAAAACCAGAAAATAAGGGAACAACCCACCCCATAAAGATCCAAGCTGCAGAAAAGCCACAAGAAAAACCAAAATCTCCAAAAGGAACGGAGGATTTTATAGCGTTGAAAGAAATCGTGGTTCCAGAAGCGTTTTTAAACTCGCACCCTAATCCTGAAAAAACGCAGCAAGTAGTGAACTATGTGAAACAGAATGGCTATTTAGATGAACCACTTACCATTAACCGGGAGACAAACTTGCTGACAGATGGCTATAGACGTTACATCGTGGCTCAACAGCTTGAATTAGAGATAGTCCCTGTTGTCTATCCAAAAAGAAACAGTTCTAGCCAAAAGTTAGAAAAGCACACAGGTATTTTAAGGGGTCTAAGAAGTCTAATAAGCACTTTTACACTACGACCTTACTTTTTTACTGGTTGAAAAAACGTCTATAGGAAGCTCCGAATATGTCCGATCCATGAGTCTCTTAAAAGTACCTGTGAAATAACGAACCAGATTGGTTTTTACTTTTCCTCGTTTATAGCCGCTAATGGATTGTTTAAAGGCGTTTATAGCCGTATATGTAATGGTTTCTTGTTCGACTATGTGTGAAATGGCTTTCCTATCAAGGAAAACACTTTTCCAAAATCTTCAATCTGGGCTGCATGATCAAAGAAAGGCTATTACTATAAGGAAAGCGATTTTTATTAAAGAATCGAGCCCTTTAAATATGACTGCGTTTTTAAACAACTTTATTGAATTAATATAGTGAGTATTTAGCTATTCTGGGATGCCATATACAATATATATTCTATCGAGGTATATTTTAAAATAAACAAAATCTTTACAGAGGTCTTCCGATAGTGCTCAGATTCCTACAACATTTTAAACTAGTAAAGTATAGAAAAATGGGACTGAAACTACGGAGTTTTTGGCATTAAACAGTGCTCAAGCAACTATATTGCCGAAATACAAGTAATTTTAATTTAAAGAATGCTAGTCCCCTTCTTGTCATTCGAAATTCAGACTTGGTTTTGTTCTTTTCTGACTTTTCCTCTTTACAAACCCATGGCTTCAAATAACAATAATACAGATAATAATTCAATCTAGTCTAATCTAGACTGGAACGCAATTGTATTAACTAATGGGCAAGTTAGTTGTATTAATAAGGAGCAACTAAAACATTGGTGGAAAGAAATCGAAAAGAATTCAATAACTAATTAAAAAAGATCCGGATTAGTTCGGAACCTTTTCCTTAAGGTTTTCAAAATAATATAGTTGAAGAACAAAAGTATGCAATTATATAAGAAAACTTCAGTTGAAGATATTCAAATAAAGTTAATAAGAGCTAAAGATTCGACTTTACAAAAAACTATAGAGATTAAAAAGGTAAGTCAAAATACAAATATATCTCTAGAGATATATCCAATATCGACTATATCTTTAGAGATATTTCGCTATATCTGGACTATATCTCTTGGTGAAAAAATGACACTAATTCAAAAAGACCAGAAACTCAACAGACACAGCCTGTTAAACCCCTTTTTCTATAGGGTGACACCGAGTTTCCTTATGCTCTTTGCTAAAAAACAGTTCTTAAAAGAATGAGTGCAGAATGGTATGAAGAAGCAGATTATTTTCAATCAGATACTGGAAAAGATTCCAGGGATTAATTTTTTTCGGACGCTTTCCGTTATGCTGTTTTAGTTATGGAAGACAGAGTTGATCAGTTTAAAAATATTACTGATATGAAGAAGAAATTGAATAATATATCTAAGAATATTGATGTCTTAAATGAGATGGTAGCTGGAGGATTCCATGCACAGGATGTAAAGCGATCGGCAGAGTAAAAGATACTTATATTTACGAAGATGCAATGAAGAATGTACAAAATAAAATTCAACGCTCTACAACAATTAAATCAGAAAAACCAAAATATCTTTTTCTAGAAATTTTACATGAAAAAATTCAAAGAGATAATTAAACAGTATTGTAAATTTGTAAATTTACTATCCTAAATTTTTTTTATTTTATTTACACACCAAGATTGATTAACGCTTTTCTAGGAGCAACAATACCAAACCTCCCTCTTACCCCACTTTATTAAATAATTATCTTTGGGACAGTAGGACAGTGGGTTAAACTTAACGCTTGATTTTCAATCGATTTCGAGAAGAGAGAAGCGTCTAATATATATAAAAAACAGATCACAACTAAGAATGGTGAACTGTTTTTCTAATCATTATTATATTTAAGCGTACTGCGGAATAATTTTCCTGGTTTACGTTTTCAAGTATCTCCCCTTATCTCTAAATCTATAAGAATTTGTGTTTGTGTTATAGTAAGAATTAATTTAAATTGTAAATAAAAGGGATTTTATTGTGAAATTTAAGGCTAAGTTATGATAGAGCTGGTTAATAAAAGATACAAACCTCCATTAAGACAATAAATTTCATTCTAAAATCTTTTGGTCAAAGGAGAAACTTAAATGTTTCGAAAAATTATTATTTTTCTTTCCCTGTATTTTATTACTGCTTGAAAATTTACTTTTATGATAGTTACTTAAAATTATATGCAATCTATCCTGCTTTTTTAGAGAACCACAGCACCTACACCACTTTATTCTTTGGGACACTAGGACAGTGGGTAAAACTTAAGGTTAAATATTTAAGTTTTGACTAGAGAGAAGAGTTTAATAAATAAAGTAAAAAAGCATTCAGTTATTTCGAATGCTTTTTTACTTTAGCTTGCTACTGTTATCATCTTTATTATTCATACAAATAAAGGTCATTTAATTTGGTTCTTTTTTCCTTTTTTTACGTGATGGCAGTCCATTCTTTTTACTTTCATTAATGGCGATCTTTGCTATCATCTTGGCTTCGGCTTTAGTCATTTCTTTAACCTCCGAATATTCCGAATTTAACTTCAGTTATCCCCATATTAATAAATTTGTATACATATTACGAAAGCTTGTACATACACATTTATTAATAACTTTGGGACAGAAGGACACTGGTTAAAATATATACGAATTTGGAGGATGCGTAATATTGCTAAAAACACGAAAAGTTAGGTCCGATAAAAAACATACTATTAAACCAACAATTCCAGTAAAGCTTAAAGAAACAATAAATAGAATATCATATATCACCACAACACCTGTTAAAGATGTTGGAGAGTTTATTTGTGAATCCGGTTTACATTCAAAACAAGTAATTGAAATTTTATCCGGACATTTCAGAAGATCGTACCATTTTAATAATACGGTGTATTTTGGAGAACTTGAAAGAAAGTCACTTCAAAGAGAAAAGTATAATGTACCGACGGAAAGAGCTACAATTCGTTTCAAGGAATCAACTAATGAACAAATAAATGCTTTGGCCTATTCCTTAGATGTTACTCCATCTAAAGCAACTGCCCTGTTATTAGAAACAAGCATCAAGAATCCAATCATAATCAACCAATATTTAAAAATGTATTTACAGAAAAATATAGATACAACGCGAATTAAGGAATTAAAGAAAATTATAAAGTTTATCAATGATAATAATCCTTATGAAGAAGAAATTTCTTGGTCCGAGATTTTGTCCTATATCTATAAAGAAATTAAAACTAGTACAACAACGATGACAGCAGCAATCACTGGATTTATTGAAAAACACAGAAAATAAGTGAACCAAAGTATAAGAATTTAATAGAGTGGATAAACTAATAAAAAAAGGAGTGGGAGATTATGGAGACTAAAACTAAAGAAGAAACGAAAGAAATGTGGAACGAAATTAATGAATGTATAACTCGAATAATTAATGAAAAACATGATTTATCCTTTCAAAAGAAGAGTAATGATAATTATATGAATCTATATATTCAAACAGCCGTATTACACACCTTATTTGGACTTTCAGATGAATTCAGGAAAATTGAAAGGAAATATTCCAAATTGTGATCTTTCTAGAGAAGCCATGTGCTAAATTCAACTTTATAGTGGATTGGGATAAAAAACTCCCCTAAGGGAACATTTTAATACTAAAATTTAATCCAATTTTCCTAATCCACGTTTTCTTTCCATCTCTACACCTTACTATGTAATATCGATTATTTCCGATACCACAATTTGACCAACTTTAAAACTGTTCGATTTGTTCTTTGCCTTCCCTACAAATACCTCTTTATTATTCCAATTAAAAATCCTTTTGCCCCCCCTTTACCTATTGAAGTGAAGTAAATCATTTTATATGAAACCAAAAGGACCATAAACCCCTCAAAAAGGCTGTGAGAGATTCATGATCGTTAGCCTTTTTTAGTGCGAATCTGTGCCAATGTCACTAATTCTAAAAAGAGACTAATTCAACATCTTTTGAATTAGCCTCTTAAGTATATCAGTGCAATAAAATTATCCTTTTATCCCCTTAAATTGGTCATCTTCCCCAACTTCAATAGTTTAGAAAGGGCTTCGTTTGATTGATCCTTACCTTCCTTAGTATCTTCTTCATGATTCTCTTGCCCTTCAGATGGAACGATTGGTGAGGAAGCTGCCTTACTTCTCTGAGGTACCGGCTGCACCATTTGCTGGGCAAGCGCCGCCCCTTCGGGATTCCCGACAATTAAAGAAACTATATTATAAAGAATCTTTTGCCCTTCCTCCGTTTTCAAAATTGCTAATTGATCATTCGCAAAGGTGTCTAGTGGAAGGTAAATACCTTGTTCTTTATAAGATCCATTCCGAACCTTTAACCCATCTTCAATAAGCGCGCTAATAAGTTCATTTCTGCTTTTAAAGCTGTCTGCCAACTCATTAAATTCATTAGCCCATTTTATCGAGGTTTTTGGGGTATATTGTATTCCCCGACCTGGAGTGATTTTTCTATTGGACAACGTTACCACCACCTTGTATCACAACTAAATAAAGATGCTGCTCTCATTCTTTCATTTTCATGCTTCAATTGATTGCTTTTCAATTTCAGCAATAATATTTTTCAAGAGATATGCCTTACTAGTAAAGAAACTGGCTTGATCTATATTCGGAGGAAATAGACAATCTTCATCTTTGAGTTCCGCTAAGTATTGATAGGCGAAGAGAAGCCCTCCCCCGACAATAATCATTTGCCCAACGTTTGTATCAACAAAATACCGGATGACTTTATCTTTCACTTCTTCGGCATATTCTTTCGTATATTTATCAACAATCTTTGTGATATCTGCTGTTTTGGACTGCCAGGTCGCTTTAAAAACAGGAGAATATTTAGGTTTTATAATCATTTTATCGATTTCCGGCTTAATGAACTTCCTCATGAATTCTTCACGTGTAAACGAAATCTTAGGAGTTTTACCCACCCTTTCAAAACGGCCCCGTATGCTGTCAAACTCCTTTAGTTCTGCTGCTTCTTTCATAATTAAATCTATATATTTATTTGTACCTATCAGATGATTTGTGGATTTAGTTGAATTTAAACCATTTTCATCATAAAGAGCTAAATCCAATGTTCCGGCTCCTAAATCAGCTATGGCAAACTCGTCATTGATTTGTGATGAAAATTCGGTTTCGACCACTTCCCCATCTACTAAATCAAAGGCCAATGCCAAGTAGCTCGTTACGCCTTCCACATTAAGCTGAACATCCGTAATGTTAATGGTTATGGTTTTTCCTTTATAAGGGCCTTTTATTGCTGTAATTTCATGCTCACCCATATACAAGTTGATTTTTTCCGATGACGCCTGTTTGGCCTCTTCAATTGGAAGCCCAAAACTCAATGGTACGTCTACCTTATTGGTCTTACCTGATTTCCAAGCAGCTAAGGCTAATCCCGCTAAAGTTGTTACAACATGGATTTCATTCCCTAATTTATCTCTTGCATCACTGCTGGTTTCTCTTAAATTATTTTTGTCATTCGTTGAAATTTGAGCATATTCCCCTACTGTATAATAAGCATTTGTTCGATTCTTTGGTAAGGCTTTACTTTTAATATGTAAATGAAGAATCATATCATCGGGAAAAGATTTATCTGAGCTCTCATCTGGCATATCTTCGGCAGTAGTTTCCGCGTTTTCCCCGATTATACTCGCGATATTTATTGAAACAACATTTCCATTTTGATCGATATATGTAATTTTATTTGAGATGTTCCCACTATCTACTCCTGCGATTAAATAATCTTCTTTAAATAAAAAATCAAGTTTTGTCATGATTTTCCTCCTTTGGACTAATCTAGTTTAGTCTATTCTACTTACATCCAATATATAGAGACTTCCCATTAAAGTCAATAATAAATTAGCGCTAAATTAGCGTTATCGGTGTTCTATCGCTAATTTCACATCGATAAATTAGCGCTATCTAGACCTTAATCTAGATATTAACACAAAACTATTAAGCATTTGGTCAATGTTCATTAATTATTTGGCGATAAGTTGTCGTTATCGGTGTTTTAACTACCTTTTTCAAACTATAGATACCCGCAAATTATCGCTAAATGTCTTTATACTGCACCAGTTGTTTATCGTTAAATTGACGTTATCGGTGTTTTAACTTAATTTACAAAGAAGAAATCCACTTATTAATCTAGACTAATCTAATTTATCCGTTTAATACTTTTAGAGTAAACTAGATTAGATTAGTTTAAGTTGAATTCACTTCATTTTTTCTATTAAAGCCAGCAAACGTAGTTGATTAGTCTTTATCTAGTAGGTAAACTATAGATACAGATAAATTGACGCTTAGCGATAGGTAGATAAAAATAAGCTATAGTTAAACTAGCGTTAAGAGGAGGGTTATCGTGACAAATAGAGTACAGGCTAATAAGGATTTCATTAAAGAAACACTTCGTGACGATGCATTATATACTTCGTTGGTCCTTGATAAGGAATACAGTGGCAATCTATTTAAGAAAGATATATTAGAGTTAGATCCGAATGCCATGTATTCAACTACTGATTGTTCCGATAAAATCTTTCATATAGCTAATTCGACTCTAAGGTATTACGTCAGGATGCTAGAGGGATACTTAGAGATATATGTAGAGGGCAGAAAAAAACGATTGCCGTACCTCAGCGTTTTTAAAATCCATATGACCTTACTGGCAATTGACAGGGGCGAAACAATCTCCGATATCCAAGTTAAGTTATCGCTAAAATCGATTCCTCAACAAAATGGAGGGAAAGCAAAAGGGAGCAAGTACAATGAAGAAACCTTAGATCAATTATTCTCTGAATTTGATAGAAGGCAGAATGTAATGATGAGAACCTTTACTCTACAAAATACGATCAATCTAATTGAAGTGGAGTTGCTAAGACGGAGAACGGGAATAGCTGATAGACAAAGACAAATTGAAGTTATCGAAGAAAAGATTAAAAATCATCGGTTAAATCGCAAAATGGATCGACAAGCAGCGAACGTGTTACGTAAAAGTTTGGAACAAAAGAAAAATACAGGTTTTTTCTCATTTTTTGCAAAAAAAAATACAGAAGATACTCTGAATTTAGAAGCTGAAATACTGGTAGATGAGAGAGACATTAAAGCTGACCATATAGAAGTGGAGTTTCTTGAAGAAATTGAAACAATAAGGAAGAAGATTAGTCAAATTGAAGAAGAGTCACTCGCTTTAGAAAAAAGGTTAAAATCTGAAACAGCACTTCTAACAAATGAAAGTAAAGTTCTAGAACAAACCATGGAAGATTAATGGATCCTTTTTATTAATTTTTGGTCCAAGTGTTAGAGAAAAAAATTGGCTGTCCCTAAACTTTTAGAACTTTATGGAAAAAATGACATTTTTACATTTCATTGATCTGATTCAAATTAGGAATTAAAGTGTCCTTTTGCTTTATGAAGATCAAAGATTGTCTATAGCTTCTCAGTGGCTCTCTATACATTTATAGCAAGTAAGGGGGGAAGGGAAGACCTTACCCCCTTACTAACGTTGAATTGAAAAGGATACAAGTTTAGGGGCCCATTTAAGAGGGCCTAAACTTGTATCCTTTTGATGTTTTAGAACTAGAATATTGGTAAAATCGATTTTCGTGAACGGTTCTCTAGAATGGTGTCCGTTTCATAGCTTAACATCTATATTTTGGATATCTATTGGAGATTGTATAAAGATAAAAGCCATAAATTCAATATGTAATCTTTTGAAAGACAGTTTATTTATATTTCTTCATATTAATCTAATATTTAATTGTTCTGTTTGAAGGGATTTATTCGTAAATAAACAAATTTAATAAAAAAGCATATTTAATAAGAGAATACAAATTTAATAAAAGAAACAGAACTAATAGGCAATTTTCAATTGTTAGGTATATCCCTTGAGGCAGAAGAGTTCTAGCCATTTTTAAGTGTTGCTATAACAGAGTTTCCACGTTCCCACATATAGAATGCAAAAGAAGTCACATATACACAGGGCTTTTTTTAAACTATTCACAAATTCACAGTATCATATTTATAATATCCACTATTACACAAGGCAACATTCGGAAACTAATAGACGTAAAAAAATAATCCTTCTCAATAAATCTGCCAAAAACTGTTGCAGATGTGGGAAGGAAAGACTTTTGTTATAAGTAAATGCTTTTCTGCTTTTTTGGAGTATATTCGAATAGCCCTGTGAATGTCCTATTTTTTCACAAGGCTGGTTAAGCTATTAAATTACACCGTGTAACTCCGGCGCTTGGCCGGTTTTGGTGTATTCTTTGATTTTGGCTTCATGGATTAATTCATAAGGAATCTTTTTTAAGGCCCCAGGAAGGTACTTTCTAAAGGCCATTCTGAAAAAGGCGCCAATCGAGTAGAAATGGAAAGATCCTTTTCGCTGTTTTTCTGTATGTATATGAATTCCTATCTGATCCATTGTTTGTAAAAAGAAATTTTTCATGAATCGATCACGTATGGTGAAGCTTTCATAGTCCTCATCCATAAGATAGTTCAGTTTATTCATTACTTCCTGTTTATAGGAAATCATGACATCGATTTGGTCCCTTGGTTTAAATTTAATTTGATGTCCATCAAAGAAGTAGGTGAGCTCCTTGGATAGTTTCGCCATGAGTGAGTTGACATTGAATTCATCCGAGTTTTCTTCAACACATTCCGGCTTCAAGGAAAAGGAGGCTTTTTTTATCCATATTTGCTTGCCACGGATCTCCACCCCTGTGAATTCGATGGAAAATAGAGCTTCTAAAACGCTTAAAGTTTTACGAACCCCTTTTGCATTTTTGTTTAGTTGAAGTTTAAGTGTCTTCATAGTCCGTTCTTGTTTGATTTTCTCCATTTCACCTGTCTTGCTGAAAGACAGACCAGTCCGGAACTGGTTAAGTAAGGATAAGAGAAGTTCAATTCCTTCCGGGTTGGAGGTACGTACGAATTCTGCTAAAATATTCGTTTCAAAAAGGGCATGCGGTATGATTAGGTAGTTGAGGGATACCCCATTAAGTTCAGGTGTATTATACTGTTCAACATCTTTTAACACGATAACAGGTAACCCTTCGTGGATTTCCTCTTTCACAAAATGATGATCTTCTAAGAACTTTCTTCCTCCCCATAGGGTAGAATAAGAAATTCCAAGTTTCTTTGCCCAGTAAGAAAGATTATATTCCTTAAGCATGCCTCGTTGGTTTTGTTCTACGTGTAATTGGTTTAACATGGTCATATATACGACATAGGCAGAAGCAGGAGGGCGCTCAAATGACTGATCACGAAGAAAATGGAATTCTTTTAAGATAGCGTGATGCATTCTAAAACCATGGATTCTTAATCTAGATTCTTTCATTTTTGGCACTCCTCTCGCCTATTTTTCTAGTTTAAATTATAGCAGAGTGGAAAAACAGGAAATGGTGTCCTTTATTAAGGGATTTTCAAAGTTGCACAACGGGTGCTCATCCCTTGGGGGGCAAGGGGTTGAAAAAAACTCTAAAAAATTTTGTGTGAGAGCAAACGTCATGTTTTCACAAGGTTTGTGAATGGTGTGAAAGGAAACGTCATGAATTTATAGGGGAGGGGATTCGGAAAAACGTTGATATATCAACGTTTTTATAAAATAGTCCATCCGAAAATGGGCATGAATAAAAAAACTTGCACAGAAATGTGTGCAAGTTTGTGTGAGAGCAAACGTCATTTTAATCATTTTAGAACAAAAAGAGATTAATTTGGCACTATTTTGTATGGTGTTCTTAATTTTGGCTGAAATTTTTGTTGGTAATTTAGGGGTGTAAAAGGATGTTTATCAAAATGTATTTAAAAATTTCAGATCAAATATAGGGAATTGTGCACATTGTGAAAGGAAACGTCAAACGGGAAAAAGTTGCACAGCTTATTATGGATGTATGAGATGTGCAAGATGATGTCGAGTTTATAAGATGTTTTGTTAACGGGAGATAAACCTGTATCCCCTTATCATTGTGCGCATTGTGAGAGCAAACGTCAAATCGAAAAGAATAGATACAAACCCATATAATGGTGTGCGCACTGTGAGAGCAAACGTCAAATCGAAAAGAATAGATACAAACCCATATAATGGTGTGCGCACTGTGAGAGCAAACGTCAAATCGAAAAGAATAGATACAAACCCATATAATGGTGTGCGCACTGTGAGAGCAAACGTCAAATCGAAAAGAATAGATACAAACCCATATAATGGTGTGCGTATTGTGAGAGCAAACGTCAAATCGAAAAGAATAGATACAAACCCATATAATGGTGTGCGTATTGTGAGAGCAAACGTCAAATCGAAAAGAATAGATACAAACCCATATAATGGTATGCGTATTGTGAGAGCAAACGTCAAATCGAAAAGAATAGATACAAACCCATATAATGGTATGCACATTGTGAGAGAAAACGTCAATGAAAGAATAGATGCAATCCCATATAATGGTGTGCGCACTGTGAGAGAAAACGTCAAATGAAAGAATAGATGCAATCCCATATAATGGTGTGCGCATTGTGAGAGGAAACGTCAAATGAAAGAATAGATGCAATCCCATATAATGGTGTGCGCATTGTGAGAGGAAACGTCAAATGAAAGAATAGATGCAATCCCATATAATGGTGTGCGTGTTGTGAGAGGAAACGTCAAATGAAAGAATAGATGCAATCCCATATAATGGTGTGCGCATTGTGAGAGGTAACGTCAAATGAAAGAGTAGATGTAATCCCATATAATGGTGTGCACATTGAAAAAGGAAACGTCTTCCCTTAAATGATAGAGTTGAAAGAAATGCGGATATAACCAGAGTTCATCATCTATAATGGAACGGAAATGTAAAAACTTGCACAATAACGTGTGCGAATAACAAACCGTGTAAAATTGCTGTTGCTTAAACAAGATTATATCTACTGTCTTTTTTTGTTTGACAAGACCTCAAAATGATTATGCAAATAGGCAATACCTCGTATTTGTTCAACTAACACATTATCAATGTATTGAAGAGAGTTAAGGGCAATTTCCTTAGCATAGGCAAGGTTGTTTTTATCAAGTTCCGACAAGACTTCACGAACTATATCTAAGGAATAAGCTACTCTTTGAACGGTTTTGACAATAAGAACCTTTCGAATATCAGATGGACTATATAAACGGAATCCTGTGACGCTCGGGATTTATTAAGCCTTCCTTTTCCCAATGCCGAATTGAAGAAGTAGATACACTCGCTTCTTTGGCTACATCTCCAATGGTAAAAGACCTTTTATTGCGGTACTTCGGAATATCAGTTAACTCTTTTAAATCAAGCAATTCAGCAGTTCGCTGCACGGTTTTCTTTTCCTCGTGATGGTCAACTTGTGCCTTGTTTATTATCCATAAGGCATCAAGCTTTTCACCATTTATAATAAGTGGCATAACCTCCCGAATTAAATCCATCCCAAATCCATAATTCAGCGCACGTATACATTGAAAATAAGCTTCATGTTCCAATGTATAGATACGATACCCATTTTCTGCTCTCTCAACTTTTGGAAAAAGCCCCCAAGCATTCATAATGCCTTAATGCACTAGTGCTTATATTTAATTTCTTTGCTATTTCAATACCTTTCATAGGAATCCCCTTCGTCAACTCTATAATTGATAAAATCGGTGATAATATTATCTTCTTTGCAGACGGTACAGACGAAGATATAGATTGTGGTATTGAATGTAATGCTGATGAACAAGAGACAGAAAAAAATCGAAGAAAAAGAACCATCAAATAGTCACATGCACGCTTACGTCAATGATGCAAGTGCTGTCATCGAAAAAGCAGAAAAAGCAGGAGGTACTGCCGCTATGCCTATTATGGAAGATGAAAGTGGTAAAATGGGGGGATTTGTAGATCCATTTAATAATTTATGGTGGATTAAGTCTCTAAATGAATAAGGGAACGGCATATACAACTTAAGGATAACCCAATATTAAAAGCCCAATCACTAGCTTACAACACTGAGAATTTGGGCTTTAGTTAATTCATAAATACCCCCTTTAATGAATAACAATTAGCTGTTATTTAATAATTCCTTTTCGCATTATCAATTATTGATACAAAAAAGGACTCTTCTGATTATGAGTCATAAACAGTTATTTTAGATTGATTAATAGGCTATTTACTGAACGTATTCACCGCAGAAGTTGTAGAAGTTGCACAAAACCAGCTTAGTGATTGGACGTAAATAATAACGAAACCCAACTAATATTCTCTTGTGAAGATAGCTGGGTTTTAAAGTGGGATGTGCAAAATAGCACCGAAAGTTATAGATTTTAGTGAAAATACACACAAGAAAATCCATACAAAGAGACTTGTGCATATTGTGAGAGGAAACGTCAGATTGAAAACATGATAAGCTGTCAAGATCCCAGCCTGGAATCAAAATGTGGCAATAGAGTTAGGCTGCTACAGAGAAGAAGTTTATGGTGCACATTGTGAAAGCAAACGTCAAAACTAAAAGAAGTTGCTCTTTTTAACCGTTTGTTGACAAAAGCAACACTGCTCACTCATAATTACCATATTACTAGATTAAAAGGGGAACAGATATGGATTTTTTAGTTGGAGTAAAAGAGGTGGGGGAAATTCTCGGATGGGATCGGAGAAAGGTTTCCACCTATCAACTACGTGGCGTGCTTCCTAAACCAGTGGTCCATTTATATAGTGGCCCCATTTGGTTTCGAAAACAAATCGAATTTTATAAAGCTGGGAAAGGTTTTAGTGTCAGGACTTATTATATAAAAGGGGAGATGGTCTATGAATGTACGCATAATCAACCTTTTAAAGATACCAGCTATTCCCCTAACGACATCAAAGAACAGGTGGGGAATTTTATCCTTTATCAGGAAAAGGACGTCCAACAGTTGAAAAATGCCATCCTAGAAAAAAAGCCGATCGTTCAGTTTCTTTCTTTTGAGTCAATTAGCATTCTACATGATTTGGGTATTTTGGAAACAGTGGTTTTTCAAGATTACATCCAACAGTACTCATTTGAATACAAAGAGTCAATAAAAGAAGGGTGGGTTAAAGAATAATGATACAAACCCTGCAAACAAAATTTTTGAATGTCATGAAAACGGTTTTTCCAGATTATCCTCAAATCTATGTTGAATGGAAAATGGATATCAATCATCTTATGTCAGGTCAAGATGACTACCAGCCTAGCCAAACATTAAAAGCATTCTTTGTGATTTTGGATAGCTTGGTGAAAGATTATGAATTGAAATTCGAGAATATGGAACAATGGGTCGATGATTACATAGAAGAAATTAGAAATTTTGTACTTCCATACATACAGACAGTAGAAGAAGAGAATTCACCCAGCTCTCCAAAGTCTAACAACAGGGAAGTGATAAATGCCTTGTTGAATCAAAATTTTGCCGAGTCTGGTTCGGCCTTATTATTTCACAAATTAAGGGAGACCATCAGTAAAAATGAATTCGACATTGCTACTGAGATTCCTACTGCAAGAATTGCGGAAAGAGCGTTAGAGGCGACGGCTCAAGTGAGGGCGGAAAATGATTATCTGATGATGAAATCGAATGTAGCCATCGAACAATGGAAAAACCTCACCTCTCAAGCCATCACGTCGATGGATGACTTAACCGCAGACATTTTTGATATTGTCTCTATTCTTTGGATGCAACAGGCTACTCATAAGGACCAAATGATTCATTTCCATACAGATGACGCTTTGAATTTAAGGAGATTGCAAGGTAGGAAGGAAGATTTAGACGGCTATCAAATGTCTTACCGTAAAAAAGAGCGCGATGATATCATGAAAAGATTGGCCGCACTCACAACGATATGGATCAGAATTGAAAAAGAGAATTTGAGGTTCATCAATGAGGATCAGGGAGATTTTGAAGAGATTGGACAAGTGCAGTTCAATCCTTTGTTTTTGGTGGATAGCGTGACTGTAGCCTACCGGGGGGATAACCCGATTGGTATTTATGAATGTAGCATTCGTCCGGGGGAATTGCTTGCCAACTTCTTGTACGGTTCCCAAAGAAGCAGTGGGCTTCTTGCATTAAAGACTCTCGAATACCATCCAATTAAGCAAAAGTACCATAAACGGTTATCCAGGTACCTGTCCTGGCAATGGAGAATTCGCCAGAAGAGTGCGGATTATCTTAGGGCTTATCTTATCGGGGGAGATAAAGGTCTTTTAAAAGTCATGGATTTGGACGTGAACCCGAGATATGGTTCAAGGATTAAGGAACAATTTGAAGAAATATTGGATACTCTGCAGCAAGATGGAATAATTAAAGGTTGGAGCTATAAGGAAAACAACCTTGAGAAGCAAATAGAGCAGGAGAGAAATTGGTTCGCTAACACCTGGTTAAAGGCTCGTGTCCAAATCATCCCACCTAATGAAATCACGGGAATGGGAGATTACCAGGACTTATTATTGATTGAGGATCAGGACTATGACACAGAAAATTTATTAACTATGTTGAAGGGTATGACGGACAGGGAGGCTGTTGCAACTAGGGAGATAGTTGAAGAAAAACAGGTTTCCCCTGAGACGATTAATAAGGAAAGAATCGACCGGGGATTAAGCATTTTAGAGGCTGCTAAGGAAATGGGAATCTCCCATAGTACCTTGTCCCGATATGAAAGGAATTTAATTAAACGTCCGTATAGAGTCAGCTTAGATAAAATGAAAGAGTGGTTAAACGCAAAATAAGCATCTTAACAATGCTTATTTTTTTTTGAAGATATTCCATCCATACATATCATGCTCCATAGTTTAATGAATATGGGTAGGTATTTAAATGATCTGGTATTTCTTTTGTTAAAGAGGTGTTTGAGATTTATGTTGAAGTGAGTGAGTATTAGATTGTTAAACTTATTTAAGTTAAAGACGCAGGATAGGATAAGTGGTGAACCTAACATCTCAAACTTGCAACAAGAGAAGTTTTTGGTATGTGAGCTAAGCCTATCAACGGTATATGTGTGCCATACATTTTTAAGCATATAACCTTACGTGTATTTTCTATTCAATTTCATCATCAAGAAGGCGTAGGATATTTTCTACGGCACCTGCATGATTACCTTTTCTGAATTTATCAATAAAATCAATATAAAGAAGTTCAAATACCTTTTCTAATGTGTAGCCATGTTCTGGCTGAACTTCATCCATATCTGCAAGCAACACCTCTCCACGCAAAGCGAATTTTCTTCTCATACGTAAATTCAACGTTTTCATTTCTTGGTTTTTATCTTTATGGATTAATTTAAAAGTAGATTCCCCATACTTTTCAAGTCTTGAATCCTTACCAGCATACTGATCCAATGATGTAAGCAATCGGAATAAGGACTTCGAATCTGGATTCTTTTTTGCAAAAAGTAAGAAGTCATTAAATAAAAGATTCATTAAGTCATTTTGTTCGAAATGCATGTCTGATAGGTCTTGAATATCTTCACAAAAAACTTCTGCTCTTAAAAATAGATTCAAGGGAACGTCTATACTCAGTAAGACGGTAGAGGATTTATTTACTTTATGGATAAATTTTCCGATAAAGTTGGATGATCCAATCAAAGATAGTTCTTCATCAATAAGATTGGCTTGGCTATATTTCCCCATCGGTTACGCCCCCTAGTTGTTTCTTTTTGTATGCTTCTACAAATATTCGATGAGCTGCTTTTCGAACGCTACACTTCCAAACGTCCGCATAATCGCCTATTTTTTGATAAGTTTCATGATCTACTTTGCAATGAACCGTGTAAGGTTGGTCCGTATAGGTGACGTCAGGATATACGAGCACCTGTGTAAGTCCAAATAACAGTATCTCTGTGCCAAAGGCTGTTTTAGACCCATTCCAGTATCGTCGGGATTCCTTTCTTAATATCATGTCCACGGATTCGTCCACGGGAATCTTTATGTCATGCAGCTTATCCGAACGAACTTTTCTTTTTTGTGTTTCAATCATTTTTTTATTAGATGAAGATAGAACCGGATTCAAATGGTTAACCTTTCCCATTTGCTATTCCCCTTTCAAAATTGCCTTTTTCTTTGGGTTGGTTGGTTAGTTGGTTACGTCGTTTTGCTATGCCAAGAGTGGAGGGAGGTATTTTTTTCAGGCTTTTTGGCAAGGCTTTTTTTAGTGAGGTGATACGAAATGAGTAAAGATATTTCAAAGGAACTGGCTGAAAAGCTTGCTAACAAGGCATCCACGCTACATTACGTAAAAAGCACAAATGAATCTAAAAAGAAATAATTAGCTCAAAATAATCTTAATTCCACCCTGTTCAGTAATTTTGAATGGGGCTAGATTATGTTTTTTTATATAGTTTTGATCTTTCCAGCAACTTTCTTCATCCCGCCCCCAATGCGGGCAGGGGAGAGGGACGTCAGCAATTTTATGTTTTTGGAGAATACTTTTATATTCTTTTGAATGTGCGGCTATAAATAAGGCCAAACGGATAATTTGATTACGATCTAGATCAGTCATTTTATATACATTCTCTATATAATTTTTATAAACATCCGGGTATCTTACGGTAGGTCTATACACCAATTTCCTTCCTCCTTTGAAAATAGTATATGGACGTCTGCTGGTTAAAATGCCATTTGGTCAAATATCGATATTTACAAGAAGCCGGGTTTTATCATGGAAATGAAAGAACAAATTTAGTCTGGTCTGGTTTTTGAGATTACAATCTAGTCTAGATTAGATTTGAATAATTTTAGTATCTGTAAGATTGTTATTTAAGCCATGGTTTATCCTTGTAAAAAGGACAAGTCAGAAAAAAACAGAAGATAAGATAAGATCAGGTCTAATTTAGAATGACAATTAGTGGACTAGTTTTTCTGTAATTCAAAATTTACTTGTGTTTCAGCAAATAGCTTCTTGGAGCCCTACGAAAAAAATCCCTAGTTTCAGTCCATTTTCTTTCCTTTTCTAGTTCAAAAAAATGTTGGAGGTACTGAGCACTTCGATTAACCTCCGTAAAGATTTCGTGTATTTTAAAATATACCTCGATAGAATATATATCGTATATAACATCCCCTAATAGTTTAATACTCACTATTCGTAGTTAGTAGGATTTATTGTTTAATATGTCCAGATTTAAGAGTGCTAAATCTACCAAAGTTTTCCCCTCTCTTTTGAGCATTTATTGCAATCAATTCCGAAAAACCATGCTTACTATTAACAATAATATCCTTCGTGGCTTTGTAAAATCAATAGCCCAACGTTTGATGGGAAGGTTTAAATTATTCTATAAATCTTAATCACGAAACAGGTGCTTTACTTCATAAGAGGGGTTGCTGCAGCAACCTGGAGCCAAAAGGCTTTTTTATTTTTGTTTTCTTTAAAACTGGTGCGTTAGTTCAATAAGAACAAGTAAAAAAGTCGATTTAGATTTATCGGATACGCATTGGAGCGTGGAGGCTATTCCAAGGAAGTAGCCACCCAGTTTAGTCATAGGATGGCTGCTAGGGAAGGGTGGAGCCGTTACGGTGATGTGAATTATGTGGACCATGTCATGCAATATTACAACGGTGGAAAGGGCAGCGTGGTTGTCATGGGGGACGGTTCGCAATCTTTTGATGTAGAGGAAGTTCATAACATCATGAAACAGTACCTCGGCAGACCCTATGTATGGGGAGGCAGGAGGGTTTGACTGCAGTGGGCTGCTGGAATATGCCCTTGCACAGGTCGGCATGGATATGTACGGGACAGCCCAATCGCAGTACAACAAAACTAATCCGGTTTCAGAGGAACATATAAAGCCGGGGACTTCGTTTTTTTCTCCACCTATAAGCCCGGGGCTTCGCACGTAGGCATGTAAGTGGGGAACGGTCAATTTATCAATGCCAATAGCAGTGGTGGTACTTCTTATTCGTCCGTTGAAGAATGGAAAAAATTATATCCATTCCTAGGTTTTAGACGGATTTAGAAAGGGAGGTACAAGGAAATGGAGCCAACTCAAAAGAAAAATTTCTTGTTTTTAATGATAGTATTCGTCTTGGTTTCTTTGGTCATGATGTATATTTTCTCTCTGCGGTCACAGCTGAATGAAGTTAGGGCCAACCAGGGCCACTATGAAGAGCAGATTCAATCCCTATCCTCCATCCAAAACACGGATGCTTTAAAGTTGAATCGCCAGTTTCTTGAAAGCTTTTTCACTTATCAAACCACTGCCGAACGATATAAAAAAATTGAACCATTCATGACTGATCAAGGGTTCAAAGCGTCCCATCCTTCCGGAACAGAACTTCCGGATTCGGAAGAATCGGTGAAGTCGTCCATGGTGGCCTGAAGCCATTTGAATTTCAGACCTCTAAAACGGAAGCTGAATTTTTTAATGAATTTAAACTCACTACGGAATTTAACAATGTGGCTGCAACCGACACGGTTATCGTTAAAACTTCGCTCATTTTTGTGAAAGAGCAAGGCTGGAGGGTTGATGATGTTGAGTTCATTGGTCAATTAACTGGACATTAAAAAAAGTTTGTTTTAGTTTTCCTATTACATTTATACCTACAATTCAGATTATTAGAGGCTGGGTAATTGAATTAGTATGTGAGTGTATATGAACCATTATTATGTAAGTTTTAGCAAACATCCGCCTCGTTTCTACATAAATATGGTATAATTACCGTATGTAACTGGCCGGGTGGGAGGTTGCCCTAACCCTATCTCTTATATCTAAGAGTGAAGGGAGGTGACCGCAATGGATCTTCTAAAAGACGTACTAGTGGAAGTGGCTAAAACAGTTGCCAATTCGACAGTTGTTTATCTATTTAGCTTGCTTCCTGCTAAAAAAGTCAAAAAGAAAACCACCCGTTCTCTGTCCAAAAAGCACGGGCGGCCTTCTAAAAAGCGCAAAATTTAGGAGCAACCGACCCACTTTGGATTGGTTACTAAGGCGAGATGTTAGCGCATCTCGTCTTTTTTATATATTCCACATTATAACATAAATATACGAAAAACATAAAAAAGAAACTTAATTTTCAATAGTTCTTCTTTTATTTTTCTCCGGCTATTTGATCCTTTTCCTTTCTTATTTAGAACCACACGAGTAATTTCTTTACCTATCATTACTTCCCGCCCTCACCCGAAAAGGCAGCCATCCCCGGCTGTCTTTTTCTAATTCTATTGAAAGCATGTAGAATAAAGAAAAAGAAAACCATCGATGCCCCAAGTATTCTAAGAAAGTAGCAGCATGTATTGGAGAAGGCCTTTTATTAGTACTTTTTAACCATATCGAGGATAGCAATTTCAATAAGATAGGAGTTATTGACTTTCTGTTGGTCTGCGAAGCTATCCAGCAAAGCCCCAACTTCCTCATTTATGACAATCGTCTTCCGTACCTTTTTGCCTTTTTCTAAAGTCACTACCCTTTGATACAGGTCATCGTTATGACTATCTTGCTGGTCGTTAAGAACATATCCTCTTATTAAATCTCTAAGAATCGCTCTTTCTTCTGGTGTGAATTCCCTCCGATATTTCGAACAGAATTACTTAATACCCTCACACCATAAATCCCTGTTCAGTTTTAGCTAATGTCTTTCAAATGTTCTAGATCTAAAATTAGTTTCTTTAATGTGATCTCGATTCCTTTAAAAAAGGAAAATGAATTCCTACCCCCACCCGCCCATGAACTGCCTAGCTAACCTTCTAACGCGTTTTTTTAAAAGTAAGGTCGTAGTGTAAAAGTGCTTATTCGACTTCTTAGACCCCTTAAAATACCTGTGTGTTTTTCTTGCTTATGGCTAGAATCTGTTTCTTTTTCATAAATAACAGGGGACTATCTCTAATTCAAGCTGTTGATTTATGTTTTAATTAAAAAACTCTTTCAATGAATACTAGTTCTTTGTATGATCTAATTAGGAGGTGACTTATGGAGAAAGTAGAAAGTTCCCTTTACGATAAATTACCGTTAGGATTATTGGCTGGGTTTTATTTTGAAATAAATAAGAACATTGAAAAAGGAATCTTGTCTGATGCTATGTATCATGAAATTAGATTAATTGAACAAACAGCATTAAGAAGGGGGATCTCACTTGAATACCTACATGATAAGGGTTTCCGTATAATTGAAGCTGAGAAACTACTAAGAGGAACAACCATGCAACACTAAATCGTAGAGAAAAAGTTGTTTTCTAGTAATCATTGGAAATGTAAGCGCTTTCTGTTATAATGAAAATGGGTTGGATGGCATGTGTGGCTGTCATAGTATCTGGCGTAGGCGGGGCCGATACCGGAAGAGGGATTAGAAAATATCCTTTTTTAATTGAATAAAATCATACATAAACAATAAACGTGAAAGACGATAAACCACTTGAATCCCAAGAGGTTTATTTTGGTGTAAAGAAAGGAAGCTCATAACGTAAAATGCCCCTATACCAAATTTGTAGGCTGGTACAAGGGCATTGGATAGTTGCGTTTTATTGATTAACCTTAGGTTAGGATTAAAATAATCCTAAGCTAGTTTCTATAATCAAACGAAGAACCATTTTATGGATTACTACAGTAAATAGGCAGTAATTAAATAAGATTTTAAGTAGCCTTAGCCCTGTATTTTATTGGGTTAAGGTTTTTTAATTACTTTTGAAATCAATCTCTCTGCGTTCAAAAAGCATCAGTTCCATCTTCAATTCACTTAATACCAAAAATTTATCTTTTGGTTCTTTTTCTTCAACGTCTTTTATTGGGGATGAAGTTTAGTTTACTTACACTTTTTGTACTATATAATCCACAACAAAAGACCATGACATTTACAACATTTGATGAGCAGGCAAATAAAGAATCTAATAGTATACTAGTATTGTGTCTTGCCATTTAGGGTAATGGCACAGCCGGTGATTGGCTAGTGGGTATTTTGCCATTTTGCCAGTGCCGGTTTTTTGTTAGATAATGGACAATGATTCTTGCAAATAAAGGAAGGTGCCGTTTTGAAAAAGATAGATTCTATCACTAGGAGGGAACAAATAGCGAGTTTTTATATTTATTCTATTTCTATTCTTGGTATGTTTGCTGTAATCAATTCCATATTTAAAAGTGAAATGCCTTCTGAATTCATAATCGTTTTGTTGTTAGCTGTGTTTATGGGGATTATTGAGTATTTTCCTATCCGTATTGGAAGAGGAGGTATTACACTCAGTCTTACGCTTATTTATCCAATGAATTGGGAGTTTGGTATACATATAACGGTTGTTGCTTGTGTATGTGTGATGGTTTTTACACATACCCTTCGCCGCTTACCAATACAAAGAACACTATTTAATTGCACTCAATTTGCTTTTAGTATCACTTTGGCAGAATGGTTTTCCAACGAATGTATTTCTTTTTTTATTACGGAGATGAACCTGCCAGTTTTATATGAAGAATTAATAAGCTTGCTTTTATTTACCGTATTTTTTTGCCTTTTCAACACCCTTTTATATGATCTTTTAATGGTGATTCTGCCTCAGCAATATCCACTAGAACAGTGGTACAAGAAAAATATATTTTTATTTTTGAGCGCAAGTTTTTGTTTATGTTACGCCTCCCTTATTTATATCTTAGAACATCGATATCGAGGGGAGTTGGATGGAATTACGGTTCTGTTCTTCTTTTTCCCACTTGTAGCAATCTGCACCATCAGCTCCTTCATGAGGCAAATACGGATTGAAAAAGAACGATTATATAACCTTTTTACCATTACGACGGAGTTAAGTCACGGTCTGTCTGCCGGAAACTTAGATCAAATGAAACAATCACTTAAAGGATTCTTGGGAATACAAGCATATGCTTTATGGGCAAAAGATGAGGGGGATTGGCAGCTTCTATTAAAGGATGGAAAAGTACATTCCAATATTTCAAGTTCTTCTGATATCCATCCGAATTTTGAAGAAATATCTGAAACCTTTGTTGTTACTGATTGGAAAACAGGTATGGCCCCGGGAGATGAAGTATTTGAAGATGTCATACGTTCCCTTGTCTACCTGCCCCTTATAGTAAATCATGAATTGGTAGGGATGTTTGTTGCAGGTAAAAGCAGGAGGGCGAGTTTTATTACCGAAGATATACAGTCCTTATCTACGTTTGCCAATCAATTGGGCAGCTTGCTGAAAACACGGTCCCTCGTCGCTGAACAAGAAAAACGAATGATTCTGGAAGAAAGAAATCGGCTTGCTCGGGAAATTCATGATGGAATTGCACAAGTATTAGCCGGGGTCATATTTCAGCTGGAATCAGCTCTGAGGCAGTCCGCAGATCAATCAGGAAACATGGAGCAAGTGGTAGACAAAAGTATAAAAAAATTACGGAAGAGTTTAGGGGAAGTTCGCTATTCTATCTATGCTTTAAAGCCATATCCTACCCAAAGGCTAGGGTTAAAACAAGCGATTGCAAATAAAATTCAATCGATAAAACAAGAAAATAATCTAGCGATTAAATATCATGAAAGGGGCCGTTCTCGAACACTCAGTTTTACAATAGAACGAGCCATCTTCGATACTTTACAGGAAAGCTTGCAGAATATTGTAAAACATGCAAAAGCGGACGAAGTTGACATTCTTCTAAGCTATCAACGTGAACATGTGCTTTTAAAAGTGAAGGACAACGGGGTTGGCTTTTCCCTTTTTGAATCCATGATTAAAACAAAGCATGAGCCCCATTATGGCATTTTACATATGAATGAACAAGCTGAACAGCTGGGTGCTACCCTTCAGATTGATAGTTCCACAGGAAAAGGTACAGAAATTACATTGATCATTCCAGATTCAGAAACAAGGGAGGAGTATCATGATTCAAATATTATTAGTAGATGATCATACGGTCTTGCGTGATGGAATTCGGAGTATATTGGATCTCGAATCAGACATCCGAGTCGTGGGAGAAGCCGTGTCCGGGGAAGAGGTGTTGAAGAAAGTAGAGGAGTATCGACCTGATTGTATTTTGATGGACATCAATCTCCCTGGAAAAAATGGCATTGAGGTAACGTCCCTCGTGAAAAGTCAGTATCCGAATTGCCGCGTTCTTGTATTGACGATGTTTGAAGATAATGAATACTTAATGGAAGCACTTCGGGCTGGTGCAGATGGCTATTTATTGAAGGATTCGTCATCCGAACAAGTGGTAGCAGCGATTCGAATGGTGTCACAAGGGGATTCGGTTATTCATCCTCGCATGACCAAAAAGCTGATAACGTATCATCACCAGCAAACGAAATCAGAGCCAAACGAAAATATTTTGACTAAGCGTGAA
Source organism: Peribacillus sp. NJ4 (assembly GCF_030348345.1). Classification (NCBI taxonomy): domain Bacteria; kingdom Bacillati; phylum Bacillota; class Bacilli; order Caryophanales; family Bacillaceae; genus Peribacillus; species Peribacillus sp. NJ4. The sequence continues at coordinate 144,635 of NZ_JAUCFQ010000007.1, read as the reverse complement.
AAAGAAATACTGTTTGAGTTGGCCAAAGGTCTTAGTAACAAAGAAATCGCTGAGGCCTTATTTATCAGTGATAAGACCGTCAAAATTCACATCAATAAGATTTTCAAAAAGCTGAATGTGAAAAGCCGTTCACAGGCAGTCATTTATGCCGTTCGAAATCAACTTGTTCCATTTTCATAAATCATAATTACTTAAAAGGTAAAAACAACTGTTCAGTACCTTTATTATTTTTCTTAATAACAGAACTGGAATAGTTCTTTAGTTATATATTGATCTAGAACCAATAGATGAAAAATTACTTCTTATGATTAATTTTCAGAAAAGTAGAAATATGGGATGATATATTGAATCTTAGTTTACTAGATATATGAATTCATCTTTAAATGAATTGTTTATGAAGAACAAATGTTTAGAGAGAAAATAGTAATTATATAGGATAAGGGGATGCGGTATGAAGAGGAAAAAAATCAGTAAGATTCTTACAGGAACGCTAGCTGTTGGCATGTTATTATCTCAAGGCGCTCCGTATAATGTATTGGCGAAAAGCCCGTTTGAGTTGAATCCAGTTGAAAATGCGGAAGAGATCTTAGCGAGCCTGTCTGCAGAACAAAGAAAGGCGTTAGAGCAATTGGATGCCAATCCAAACTTTACGATTTCTCCGGATATTAATGCAAATAGTCCGGAATTAGTCAAAGTCATCGTCGAATTTGAACAGGCGCCAGCCAAAATAGAAGTGATGAAACAAGCGGCGAAAGGAAAGAAACTATCTTCTGCAGATTCGAATGAGAAAGTGGAAAAAGCTCATAAAGATTTTAAACAGCATGTGCAATCATTGAAATCACAGAAAAACGTGACTAATTACAAAGTGGAAGATGTAAAGATCACAAGAGAGTATAAAAACGCCATCAACGGCGTAGCGATGACACTTCCTGGTGTGGCAGTTAAGGATTTGCTGCAATCTGGAGTAGTTAAACGTATTTTTAAAGATTACGAGGTAAAAGTGGAACCGCCGGTAAAAACGAAAGAAGCCATTGAGCCGAAAATGGCAGACAGTATTCCGCAAATTGGCGTGGACAAGCTACATGCCGAGAACATTACCGGTAAGGGAATAAAAGTCGGCGTTCTTGATACAGGTATTGACTACAATCATCCTGACTTAAAAGAAGCCTATAAAGGCGGATATGATTTTGTAGATAATGATGCCGATCCAATGGAAACGACCTACGAGGATTGGATTAATGCTGGCAAGCCAGAAGAACCAGGCTATGTGTATTACACAAACCATGGGTCACATGTCGCAGGGACGATTGCAGCCCAAAAGAAAAACAATGTCGATTACGCTGTGAAAGGGGTAGCACCTGAAGTAGATTTATATGCGTATAGAGTATTGGGACCTTGGGGAGGTGGATATACAGAAGGAATCCTTGCTGGAATCGATCAAGCGATTGAAGATGGCATGGACGTCATCAATATGTCGCTTGGCGCGCAGACTAACGATCCTTTATACGCCACTTCTGTCGCAGTAAATAACGCCATGCTTTCAGGCTTGGTGACCGTCGTTGCTGCAGGTAACGCCGGACCGAACGAGAAAACTCTGGGTTCTCCGGGAACAGCGGCTCTTGGCATATCAGTAGGTGCAAGCGATGCCTCCATGTCCATTCCTGCATTTAATGGAAGCGCTTCCGCCGAGAAATTTGAAAATATGCAGCTGCTAGGCAAAGATTTTTCTGATCGATTAGAAGAATTGCAAGGAAAATCCTTACCAATTGTATTTGCGGGACTTGGTAAAGCAACTGATTTTGCTGGGAAAGATGTCAGTGGGAAAATTGCGTTGATTCAGCGCGGGGAACTTGCGTTTGATGAAAAAATCAAAAACGCCAAAAACGCTGGGGCTAAATCAGTGATTGTGTATAACAATGTCGACGGGCAAATACCTGCCTACTTGGGTGAGGCCGTCGGGTTAATCCCTTCTTTCCGCCTGTCAAAAGCGGATGGTGAGCGATTAAAGGGGCTGGGCGAAGGTTCTTTCACATTTGAAACGTTAAATAACACAAAAACGGAAGGCGATCATTTAGCAGATTTTAGTTCACGCGGACCGGTAAATGGAAATTATGATATTAAACCGGATGTAGTCGCTCCAGGTGTGTCGATATTCTCTACGACACCGGAATTCATCAACGATCCGCAGGACGGCATTAATTACGGGAATGCCTATGTGCGCATGTCGGGTACATCGATGGCTACGCCACACGTGGCAGGTGCAGCAGCATTGATTTTGCAGGAGCATTCGGAATACACTCCTTTCGATGTAAAAGCGGCACTCATGAATACATCGGATGATTTAAAAGGGAATAATTCTGTATACGAAGTGGGTGCTGGACGAATCGATGCCTATCAAGCGGTTCATACAGATACCTCCATCAAAGTATGGGATAAGACACAAAATATCGAAAATGGAAAAGTCGTAGAAATTGATGAAGAAACAGGTTCCATTGTATTCGGAAGACATATTAAAGAAGATGATCAACCCATTGAAGCAAGTAAAAAGGTGACCGTTCAAAACAACAGCGAGGAAGAAAAATCTTTTAAACTAGAAGTGGAGTATCACGGTGAGCGCAAAGGCATTCAAGATGCAGTGAGTAACGGTGTTAAAGTAGATGTTCCTTCATCAATTACAGTGGGAAGCGGCCAAGTGCAGGAGCTCCAGCCTAAAATAACGATACCAACCAGCGCTGCGGGAGGAAGATATGAAGGGTATATTCATGTGACCAATGCCGATAATCCAGACGAAACCTATCAAATTCCATTTGCTGTTATGGCGACAGAAAAAGGATTTGCTTATGTCAAAACGACTAGACCATCCGTGACAAATACAACACCTTTCTGGCAACTTAATGACAAAATGATCCATTTCATCATGAAGTTGAACAGCCCAATGAAAACCATGGATGTGCTTGTAAAAGACAGTAAAACAGGAAAATCTGTAGGGTTCATAGGGACAGCGAACACTAACTTTCCAATAGATAGAGAAGTGTATCTTATGGGTGCGTTCAGCGGTACGGTCTTACCATTTACAAATGATCCGTCCCAGCCAATCAGTGATATTCCTATAAAGCTTCCAGCAGGCGACTATATACTGGAACTGATTGCACACGATGAGGATGGGAAATCATATGTTTCCCAAAATCCACTTATCGTGGACAATACAGCACCAGAAGTCAACATGGATATAAAATCGGGTGTAATCGAAGTCAATGATTCTATGTATACAGTAGAAGATGGGCAAAAAGCACTGTGGCTGCATGGAACAGCTAAGGATGAGACAGTGAATCTATTACAATCTAAAGGGTTGGACATCAATCAATCGTCCAACACTATGGCTTACTATACAGGTTCCTCTGGATATATGGCTGGGTTCTTCCCGGTTCAAGCGAATGGAGATGTGAAATTAGGAATTGAGGAAAGTGATATTGCAAAACAACCTATGAGATTTTGGTTGAGAACGTGGGATACTGCAACGGCAGTTGGTTACCAAAAGTATTACTTCATGAAAGAAGGAACGGAATATACGACTACCAGTTATGACAAGAGAGAGTTGAAAGTCGGCGATAACTTTACGATGACACTCAGCCTTAATAATGTGAAAGAGCTTGTCTCCGGAGAATTTAACGTGGCAATCGACAAAGACTACTTCAAGTTTTCGAATGTGAAGCTGAACAATACAGTCAAACAATATGCAAAGGAAAAAGGCTTACAGGTATCGCTCCATGAGCCAGTTGTGACGGAAAGTATATATCATAATAATGTGAAAATCGGAGCTTCCATTACTGGAAATGCATTCAGAGGACTGGACGGAGATATGCCGTTCCTCGATGTAACGATTAAATTAATGAATGATGAAGTTTACGATGAAATTCAAGGATTTAATGTACAGAACGGGTCTTATAAGAAATCCGGACAATCAGCAGGCACTGCTATTCCTTTTTACGGCACTGAAGATCTTAAAATAATTCCTACACATACACAGTTGCTGGGATCCATCTCGCCAGAAGCATTTTTGATATATGAATCAGGGGTACCATATTTGAAAAAAGCAGATTATACAAAAATAGGAGCACAAGTATACGCTCTCTCTAGAAGTGGTAAAAAATATCCAGGAACAATTGCTAAAAATGGAGCTATCACGATCAATGATATTCCGGCTTCCGATCAAGTATATACAGCCGTTTTCGAAGTTCCGGGGCATCTTAAAGCGATGAAGAAATTCATTCCTGGATATCATGATGCAAATGGAGAGCTACGAGGGCAATTTTTAAGAATTGCTCAGAGAAGTCTTGCAGGGGATGTGAATGGCGACAAAATGATTGATATCCTCGATATCAAGAGTGTCGTTGATGCATATGGTACGAAGGATTCATCCATCGTGCCGCAAGATATCAATCAAGACGGAGAGGTGAACGAGACAGACATTCGCTTCGTTGAGAAAAATTTCTTAACGAAGGGACCGGATGCGCCTGCCGATAAACAGCCGAAAGAAAAAATTGGAAAAAAAGGTCTGGAATACTTCCTGCGCCTGATCGGACTGGAGCCAAAGCAATAGCAAGAAAAGAAAGGGAGGAATGCAGAGCATTCCTCCCTTTCTTTTTTATAAAATAAGAAGAGCAGAGTTAAGAAAAGTTGATAAGTCCTCTTTTTTAGAAGATATGTACGGAGTACCAGATTTCTTCAACAAAAGGGCACCGACCCATCAGGTTAGCTTAACTGGCCTCCACCCCTTGGAGAGGCATGACGAAGGAATGATAGGGCAATTGACCCGTTGAACATGGGAGGGAAAGCCTCCAGGGGGCGGTGTGGAGAATGTGCATCAAATGGGAAAATATAGAGTCTTGTTTAACTTTTTTATTTCACTATGCCATCAAATCTTCATGTCCTGAAATCACTCCATTTAACCGTTGGAACAGTAGTCTATATGGGGACTCATGTGGGCTATTTCAAAAGGAATACCCCACTTGTTTTTAGGGATTAGGTTACTTTGGAATCAAGATTTATACTTGTTTTCACGTCATTTGATTTGCTAGTTATTTCCAAAATATAGCAATAAGGCATCCGGTCTGATACGATGTAAAGCGACTAAATCAACACCGGTATACAGATATCCCTATCTAATTTATGCAAATCGCCTTGAGCATGTTTTTGCTCCTGATATTTCGATCAAGTGAAAAAGACAGTTAGAAAACTAATCTCTTTCCGTAGTTTCATCTGAAGCTTTTTGGCAGAGACATTAGCTGTAATATGGCTAAGTGCCGTTGTTGATTTCCTCACCATAACACCTTAAAACAAGGGAGAAAAACCAAGATAAAAAATACTAGCCTTTAAGGCTAAAAGGTTGCCCTCAAGGCAACTAAAACTATAGTTAACATAATTGCAATTAACAGCAATCAAAAAAAACTCAGATTTAATAGAATCCAAGGGCTCTTCAACGCAAGTCGGGTAGGAGCACTCTCCTACCCGACTTGTATTTTAAAAAAATAAGCTGTATCGATAGTACATATACTTTACTTTTCATAATCAAAAAAAGACAGCTCATACTAGTGATCTTTTAATTTACTGAAAATTAAGCAGCACTTTTTATACCTCTTGTTTTTTTAGCAAATAGCTTTTCTTGAAAAGTTGGCATAATCATACCATCTACCCCATATCTTCCTGCATTTATAGCAGAAACAAGGATAAACATAGATAATAGAACAAGTTGTGGATTGGTACTTGAGCTAAATGAGAGTTGGGTGATATCAGCTGCTGAGGCATCCGTCGACTCAACCCTCCTTACACGAATACCAATACGATCACCCGCAGCGACTGTTAATGATCCCAGATTTATATTGGTTGCTCTGTAAGGAAAGTACCGGGAGTAATAGTAGTATTCGGAAATCCGAATCTAACCGAACTAGTCAGCGGAGTTGTCACGTAAGGTGAAGAAAGATGAACAATCCCTGTATTAGGAACTGAAGGTGCGCGGAATACTGTAAACTCATATTCAACACCGACAGCATTTATCGCAGCCACTGAAGCAACCAATAAATCTACGCTTATTTGTATATTTTGAACGGTTCCCGCAAAGGGAATTGGGAAAGCAAAACCACCTGCTTCTGGTGGACTAGTTGATTGTCCAGAACGTCAATAACTTTAACCGTGTGATTACCAATACCCATTAAAATTGGAGCAGCTGAGACTACTGTAGCACCACTGATGATAATGCCCGTTGAAAATGGAATTAACCCTCCAGATCCTGGATCACCAGTAGCACCTATTGGACCTGTTGGTGCTGTTGGTTGTTCCAGTCTCCTTGAACGCCTTGAGTGAGCTCCCTGAGGTCCTTGAGGTCCTTGATTACCTTGAGCAGGTACGTTTACTTTCACTTCAATGTTTTGCTCTACCTTTTGTTCTTGTTTAGATGAGCATTTGCATTGGCTATGTCCACAATGTTTACATTTTTGCCTTTACCTAATTTTGTATCCTCTTTTTCCAAAGCATTACTTCCCACTAAATTGGATTTGGTTGGTCAAGTATCTATCCAATAGGTTCTACGCGCCATTGTTCGGAACGTGATTAAATTCTCTTTGTATTAGAACTGCGATAGGCGCATCGGTGTTCCCACGCAGCAGACCCTTCAACTCCAAGGCAAAAAAATGATTCTAAGGGCAGAAAGATGCAGACTGCAAAAAAATTCGCGACATGCTTATCGCGAATTGCTTCCAAGAGAGATCATGTAATTACTTGCAAGCGTTTGGTTTATTATTAACTCAAACTTGAAAGTAGCTCGTTGCCTTCACTTGCGCGGCTTTGACAGGAAGTTATTCCATTCGGAATATAGTTCAGAGTCCAAAACTTTGACTTGCCGTAAAAAGGGGTCAATTAATCCTAGTTCGGATAAGGAATCTAAAAGCCGAACCGGTATGGGCTTCCGATCATAAGAATTCGCATGATCTACGACTTTTAGAACATGCTGATTATCAACAAATATGTGACGAGTGACGCAGCGATCTAAATTAGTAAATCCTAAACGATTCATTTCCTTTTTCATATTAACCAGCTGTTGAGTAATGGATTCGGATATCGTCCCTTGTTCCTTAAGATAATCACGTAATGAAGGACCATCGATGTATTCCATAATGATATAATTTGGGCCTGATTCAAAAAACTTCGGCATAAATGGCAAACCTTGACCTTTGATCATCGCCTCTTTTTCCTTCTTAACATTTTTCGGTTTTAAGAATATTTTCACACAACGATCTTCCGTTAACTTGAATACGGCTCCCTGTATCCCTTTGCCTATCAATGGGTATGAAGTCGGATTATTAACAACCAACTCTTCTTCTTTTCCTCTGCGGGTCACAGTAATAGAGCTGAAATCATTCATGCTGTTCTCCTACTTTTCACTAAAATTTTAGAAATTCACGGGTCAAATATATTTTGAAGAGAAAAGGATCTTATAAATTCATTATATGGTGTCAATGGGACAAGGAAACGGCGCTTGACTATAGCAAACTCTAATCATTTACATAAAATATAGTAAGCTATGGACCTCAATCAAGGAGCCCAAACATATAATAAGGAGTTGATCGATATTGGAGGATTTTAAATCTATTATTGTTTCAAGTGGTAAAAAAACAGTAACCGTTGTTGACAATCCAACATCGTATCCGATGATAGGGAAAGGAAAACAAGGCGCTGTTTTTAGAATTTCTCCTGATCGCTGTGTGAAGATTTTTCCGGACCCAGAACGTTGTCTAAATGAGAGTCAAGCGTTAAGAGCTGCACAGGAAGCGCGCATAGTTCCAAGGCTTTTTGAAGTCGGATCCCATTATATTGTAATGGAGTACATTGACGGTCCTTCTTTAGACCAATTACTTGAATCAAAAGATTTCTTATCGGAAGATATGACGAAGAAAATCCTATTCTTGCTAAAAGAAATGAAACGTTTAAAGTTTACACGGCTGGACGCAAAATTAAGACACATCTTCGTGAATACTCAAGAAGAGCTTATAGTAATAGACCATGCGAATTCTTTTATAAAAATTGACTCCGTACCTACAGAGCTGTTCAAAGATTTGAATGAAAAGGGTCTATTTTCATCATTTTTGGAACAAGTAAAACAAGCAGATCCAGAATCTTATATGGAATGGAGAAACTTAGAGAAAAAGAAAAAAAAGGATAAAAAGTAATATCATGATAGGAAATGTGAAGGAGTGATAGAAAGTGGAGGACTTTAAATCTATTAGGGTTACTGAAGGGATTAAAAAAGTAGATGTAATAAAAAATCCAACGTCGTTTCCGCTGATTGGTAAGGGGGCGCAAGGAGCCGTTTTTAAAATTTCTTCAGACAAATGCGTGAAAATTTGTGCAAAACCAGAATATGCCGTTAAAGAGGGGAATGTATTGAAAATTGCACAGAATTCTCCCACAATTCCCCGGCTTTATGAGGTGGGGCAAAACTATATTATTATGGAATATATTGAGGGGCCAACTTTATTCCAGTATTTAGAGTCTGGAGGGGTCCTATCCGAAAAAATGATGAGGCAAATTCTTTTTGTGCTAAATGAAATGAAGCGTTTAAAGTTTACCAGATTGGATGCCGATTTGCGCCACATTATTGTAACAAAGGAAGAGGAATTAAAAGTAATAGATCATTATAGCTCCTATACAAGGGTTCGATACCGGCCAGAGTTGATATTCAAAGGTTTAAAAAAGTTGGGTCTATTACCGTTGTTCTTGGAACAGTTAAAAGAAATGGACCCGGAATCCTATATGGAATGGAAAGATTTATAGACAAAAAAAGTAACTCCCTTAAAGCTGATAAGGAGTTACTTTATTCTGTGGGAAAAAACCCACGTTATTTTGGATTGCTATGATGATGGATGATACGATCCACGATATCTGGCAATTTATTTTTCTGTTCTAAAAGAAACTGGTAAAGAGCATCTCTATCCTTCGTACCCACATTCCACTCTTTAGGGATGGATTGGATCACTTCATAGATCGATTCGTTCGGCAAATTCACTATTTTTTCTATAAACGATGTAAGCTCTTTGTGATCATCGAGAAGAGAGAAAGCCCATTTATAAAAAGGCCAGTGGTAGTTATATACCGGTGGTTCACTTAGCGTTTGAGCAGACCATTGGTAGCGACCCGGAAAAACTCTGCCATGATCAATCATATGGACATAATAGCCTCCATCATTGAGAATTTCCAAGATGACATTCATCGTACCTCGGTCAGAATTATTCACCCATTGGTCGAATACCGTTATACCGGCAAGCATATCTCGGTTTTTAACATCCGTCTTAGTGGGAGGATTTACTCTAACATTCTCGAAAACTGTACTGTTTTCAATAAAAACACAGCCATACTGGTATCCAGAACTATAGTTGAGTTTAGTAGATTGTAATTCAGGAGTCTTCTTGATAAATTCTTCCGGTATAAATACAAGGTCAAATGGGATAACGGGAAGTGAAAGGAGCTCTGCCAATTTGCCGATCAGGTACTCATTGACTACTTCTTTTTCTCTTCCTTTCTTAGTATCGAACCACTTCACTACATATTCTTTGCCATCACTGAAAAGAATGACATGAGCGGTTCCACCCCTTAAGGTTTGTACATATTTAACTGGGTATTTTTTCATATCACTTTGTCTCCTTTAGAAATATTTGTCTAGCTCTTTTTCTTTTTATTTTTCTTATCTTTTTTATTCTTTACCTTTTTCTCTTTATCTTTTTTATTAACTATATTGCTCTTGTATTGATTGATGAAATTGGTTATAAGATTCGGTAAATGACTTTTCTGTTCTACAAGAAAATTGTACAGCGCTGCACTTTCCTCGTTCGAGACTCCCCACTCTTCAGGGATGGATTGGGTAACTTCATAGATTAATTCGTTTGGAAGGGATACAATTTTATCTACAAACGATGTAAAATCTTCTTCATTAAGCATAGAGAAGGCCCATCGGTAAGTTTCTTGGTAAGGGATATCATAATTCAGTTTCTGAGTAAGCGTTTTTGCAGACCATTGATATCCACCCGGAAAACATATACCATGATCAATCAAATGGACAAAATAGCTGCCATCACTAAGATGTTCCAGAAGTAAATTGCTCATAGTCCGATCGATGTTATTCACCCAAAGATCGAATACCACCATTGCGGCAAGCATATCGTGATTTTTCACTTCCGTCTTGGATGGAAAAGCTTTAACCACTTCATCTGGTACAATACTGTTTTCGATAAATAAACACGCATATTGGCATCCAGAACTGAATTTGTATTTTTTTGAATGTAATTTAGGAGTATTATTTATGAATTCTTCTGGGATAAATACTAGTTCAAAGGGGACAACAGGGAGGGAAAGAAACATTGCTAATTTACCGACCACATACTCATTTACTACTTCTTTGGCTCTTTTACTCTGAGTACCGTTCCATTTCACTACATATTTTTTACCATCGCTAAAACGAATGACATGAGCCGTTCCACCCACTAAAGTTTGTACGAGCTCAACTGGATATTTGGACTGTCCCATGGTTTCCATGTCAATTATCTCCGTTATTTTTTTCTATTAAGCTGTATAGCCTTTGTTGTTCGATGATTTGCTTATTCAAATCAAAATTTTCATCAATAACCTGTCTTGCACTTCTAGTATATCTTTTCCATACTCTTGGATGACTCAGGAAATATTTTATACCTTGAGCCAATTTTAAATCATCTTTCTCAGGAACAAGGAATCCTGATTTTTTATGCTCAATCAATTCTGGAATCCCTCCATGAAAGGTGGAGATGACTGGTAAACCGCTTGCCATGGCTTCTTTTAATGCATTTGGAATCCCTTCTACATCGCCATCTTCGCCCGTTTCACTAGCAAGGCAAAAGAGATGGGAATTTCTTAATTCCTTAGAAATTTGGTTGGAATCCATTGGTCCTCTAAGAAAAACGTGTTCGGTTAATTGGTTTTCATCAATGAAAACTCTTATCTTCTCTTCATCTTCTCCTGTCCCAATAATGTGCAGTGTCGTTCTTGGGAATTCCTGATGAATCCGTTGAAAAGCCTTCAAAAGCGTAAGGAATCCTTTTTTCTCGACAAGTCTGGCTACAGACAAGATTCGGATTTCTCCTTCCTTAGGTAAGGAACGTTGGAAAAATGGGTATAAATCTAAATCTAGACCACCATATAATACATGTATTTTATCTTCTTCAAATCCTAATTTCATTAATTCATCTGCAAGAAAATGGCAAACTGCAAAACAACCAGCTCCATGTTTTACTAAATTTTGATATCGGAGGACATTTTTGCGAAATCTCTTATATGTTTGAGTGGATGAATCACGTCCTCGAAAATGCACTATCAATGGAATATCATACTCTATAGCTGTTGGTAAAATATCGATGGAATGTTTCCCTTGATGAGCGTGAATCGCAACTACATTTTGCTCCTTAAAGAAGGCTCCGAGGTCTTGAATTTCGTTCAAATTATAATAATGTTGAAACTGATATTGAACATTGTCGCTATTTGGGTAAGGGCCTATTACAATAGGCCGATATTGATCCAACATAATGATCTGATTGTACATAAATCCTTGATTTATTTTAATAGGTTCTCTAATGTAAAAAGCGATTGTCTTCACTATTTCAATCCCTTCCTTCCCTCTAAAATCAAATTTTCGATAAAACTTTGAAATATTTGTCGATCTCGTTCAGTTAATTCTTTCGGAAAGGCGGACCATTTAAAAAATTGAACTTTTTGTATTTCTATATCATCAGGTTTTAAATCCCCGCTGAGTATTTCTTCGGTCACGTAAGCAATGTTGACTGGAAAGTATTGATCACCATTAGGCAGCTTCGTAAAATATTCCTTCCCTGAAAAAACGCCAATTAATTGAAGGTTACCGATATTAATTCCCGTTTCCTCCAAAATTTCACGCCTGCATGCTTCTTCCGCAGATTCTCCTAATTCGATAAAACCGCCTGGCAATTTCCAAATTTTACCGGATTGTACCATCAGAAAACGGCTGTTCTGATCGATAACCAAAACGGTGACCCCTGTAAGTATCAAAGCTCTTGGCCCAACGAGCGCACGTAAATCTTCAATGTATCCCATGTAAACTCTCCTTTCTGATCAGTTCCTTTCTGGTTATTCCTCTTTTATAGTAAATGCAAATTGGAAAGGATTTGAAACGGACAAGTACATATATTTGTATGTTTTTTGTAAAGTTCTTAATTGTAGGTGTATGAGCATAAGACACTGAAGAAATGCTGGGAAAAGCTTTCCTTTAGGACCTGTTCATCATTAAGAACCCTGTAAAAGAGGGGATGACTTAATTTTGTGAAAAAGTGTGTTATTAACCTAAAGCAACAAATCGATGATTTCATATTATAGATATTAGGGTTATCAAAAAGAAGAAAAGAGGTGGTAGGTTAGATGAATGATTTTAAATTAATTAAGGTTGAAAGAATAGAAAAGAACGGTGCAAAAGAGCTTATTATTCATAATCCAACCACATTAAAACTAATTGGGGAAGGAACTCAAGGTGCTGTTTTCCAGCTAGATAAGGATCGTTGCGTAAAGATTTATGTCAATCCAAATGCAGCAACTAAAGAGGGGAATGCACTTGAAGCAGCGAAGGAAACTCATATTGTTCCGAGGTTATATGAAGTTGGACCAAACTATGTAATTATGGAGTATTTAAAAGGTCCCAATTTAAAGGATTACTTGAAAGAAACGAAAGATATTCCCGAATCGTTTACAGAACAAATCATAATGATTCGAAAGGAATTAAAGAGAGTTGGATTTATTAGGATCAAGACCTCAATCGGACATTTTGTAGTAACAGAGGGTAATGTGCTGAAAGCAATTGATCATTCAGATGGTCTCACAATGAATGATCCATATAATCCGAAGATGTTTCGTGATCTAAAGAAATTGGGGTTATTGGATACATTCCTGGAACAAGCAAAGAAAATCGATCCTGAATCATATGAGGACTGGCAGAAAAATATCGATTTCAATGCGATCTAGGAAATCTACCCGATAGGATGGAAATATGGGGAAATCGCTGTAGAAAAGGCTTTAACCGGTACAAGAATGACATACATCAAAAAAAATTATGAGAATTCCTCACAAAACCAATTATGTTGTACAAGCAGGAAAGCCTAAAAGAGTAAAGTCGAGCCCTTAATGTAGAGGAGTTCGACTTTTTAGGTTGGCATCTCTTAGCCTATAAAATTTGCGAAATGGGGTACAGTATTGTTACTCCCGTTCGTAAAAGTATACGAACGGATTTGTTACTTCATCTAAGATTAATTGTTAAATGCAAATAGCTTGGATTGATTTATAAATACTTGTCCAATCCAATTTAATGCCAGTTAAACAGGATAGTAATGCCTTGGAAAAGAGATGAAAAAATGAGTAAGGATAAAAAATGTTCTGATTGTGGCCATGGTAAATGTAAATGCAATAAAAAAATGTAAGGATTGCGGATATAGTAAATGTAAATGTTCATCTAAACAGGAACAAAAGGTAGATCAAAACGTTAAAGGGAATGTAATTGTACCAGCTAATGGTAATCAAGGACCTCAAGGTGCACAAAAGACCACAAGGATCACAAGGCGACCAAGGCCCATCTGAGCAGGAATCAGCGTTTAGAGCTGAAAATAATTTGATAGCACAACCTATAGTAGCCGGTTCATCTGTTATTGTAAATTTCCCTAATGAAATATTTGATTTAAATAATGAGTATGATCCTGCGACTTCGATATTTACCCCAACTCAATCTGGTGTCTATTCTATTTGTGCTAATGTTGGACTTTTACCTATCAATCCGGCTATAAACCATGCAACTGAATTGAGCATCCAAGTTAATGGTATAGCTCAAGTTGTATCAAGTAATTTTATATAGGTGGATTACCATTGACACGAAATAGCGACAGTGCATGCACAATAGTACAATTGCAACCTGGCGATACAGTTAGGGTAGTTTTTTTAGTACTGTACCAGGAACTATTCAAAATTCAGGACAAACTCCAAACTTTGAAGCAGCAAGGTTTCCTTCACCGTAAATGAGGTCAATCAATTGATAATAATTTCTTTTAAAAAATTAGTCAAAACAAGTACGTACTATATATTTTAAAGGTCATCTGTTTTAACTAAGGTTTCTTATAGGGAGTATATTCATTCGAAAAAGTGCTATAGGGTGAAAGTCATTTCCGTTAAAGGTTCCCGCCTTTAGCAAATGGAAATGTTTTTTTTATTTGTCCAAATATTTTTTTATTTAATAGAATTATAAACCTTCAAAACTAGTAACAAAGGCTTGATATCGTGAACTTGTCTAGTGAATTTTAAGGACAAGCTCAGGGGTTTTAAAATGGTTCTGAGTTTTTAAGGGCGTGTAAATTTAACATTAGGTGGTCTTTTGAATGTGAAAAAGGTGAATTAATAAACTCCCATGAAAATTAAAAAACGGTGCACCACCGACTGTCGCGCCCTTTATAGGTAGCACCTTGGGAGATTAATCCTTTTTTGGTCGTCGCGGGAAGTTACTTATAACCTCTATGGTTGAGTATTTAATTGAACAAAAACAAGCAGATATAGTTGTAATGGACCCACAAACATGGAATGAAAGAGCAATTAGGTGTTATGAAAAATGTGGTTTTAAAAAGGTGAAAATAATGCCAAAACATGAATTTCATGAAGGTGAGTATAGAGATTGTTTGTTGATTGAATATAGAAAATTTATTTAAATTTCTTCAACTAACAGGTGCTTTAGTTCCATAGGATGTACTTAAGAAGACCACTTTTAAGTGGTCTCTTTTATTTGTTCAAAATCAACATTAATCTTTAACAAAGCCATTTTAATAAAGAAAACCCCAATTTATAAAAATGAATTTAAGTCTTTTTCACTAATTTTCGCAGGAATAATGATTTTTTTAGAACATTTAAAAGAAAAAGTAGATATAAAGCACTGTAAAATTAACCCGATAGCAATCCAATAGAAAGGCAATTAATATTATTATAAGAATATTTTAAATTTTTAGAAAGGGAAATTTTTTCGGAAATCTTCTATTTAACTAAGAAAGTAGGGAACATATGAAAATTCACTCATTCATTAAACGAACAGCGGCGATTACGCTGTCAGCTGGCTTGCTGCTATCATCAGCAAACAAGCCTTTCATTCCTTATGCAAATGCAGCGAACATAAAGGCAGAAGACGTCTTGGCTTCGTTGACAAGTGAACAAAGAAAAGCGTTAAATAAACTTGAAATGACAGATAATGTCGGATTGCAAGGATTTAAAATGGAAGAGTTAAAAAAGGATAAAGAAATCTCGGTCATCGTCCAGTTTAAATCAAAGCCGGGAAAAGTTGCAGTCTTGGATGCGAATGTAAAAGGAAAGAAGCTTTCTAAAAAACAAGCGGATGATAAAGTAGAAAAGGAACATGCTCAGTTTAATAAAGACATTCAATCGATTCTTCCATCTACTAATCTTAGAAGCAAGAAAACAGGTCATAAAATCACTTCTACCTTTAAGACCGTTTATAACGGGGTAGCTATGAAGCTGCCCGCTAATCAGGTAGAGCAGCTTTTACAATCCGAAGTCGTAAAAGCAGTATATAAAGATGTAGAATTTAAGGTCGATCCGATCGCCATGGGAGAGAAATCAGCCCCTGGTACATCCGTTGAAAGTATTCCATATTTAAAAGTTGACCAGCTGCACAATGAAGGTATTACTGGAAAAGGAATCAAAGTTGGGGTTCTTGATACAGGGATTGATTACAACCACCCTGATTTGAAGGATGCCTATAAGGGCGGTTACGATTTAGTTGATCAAGATAATGATCCAATGGAGGCAACGTACAAGGATTGGCAAGCGTCGGGGCAACCAGAATTTAGCTGGTCCGGTTCTTCCTATTATACTTCCCATGGAACACATGTCGCAGGTACCATTGCTGGACAAGGAACGAATGCAGAGGTTTCTGTGAAAGGTGTGGCTCCTGATGTGGATTTATATGCATATCGTGTTCTTGGACCATATGGCTCAGGATCATCTGAAGGGGTCATTGCAGGTATAGAAAAAGCTGTAAACGATGGCATGGATGTTATCAACCTTTCCCTCGGATCGGACATCAATGATCCTTATGATCCAACCAGTACTGCCATTAACTATGCTGTCCTTAATGATGTAACAGCAGTTGTAGCAGCTGGAAATGCAGGATCAGATGATTATACATTAGGTTCACCTGGCTCAGCAGCACTTGCTTTGACAGTCGGGGCGAGTGATGTGCCGATGGCGGTTTCTACTTTCAGTGGGAAAATCGGAAATAAAGATTCGATCGAACTTGTTAGTTTGGCACGCCACTATTCAGACCAATTAAAGGAATGGGAAGGGAAATCCTATGAGGTAGTGAATGTCGGTTTAGGAAATGGCTCTGATTATTCCGGCAAGGATGTAAAAGGGAAAATTGCACTTGTGGAACGCGGCGAATTCGCCTTAGCGGAAAAGGTCAGCAATGCGAAACAAAATGGAGCAGCCGCCGTTCTTCTTTATAACAATGTGGAAGGGCAAATTAATGCCAATCTTGGAGAGTCCGTTGACTTTGTGCCGTCATTTTCTTTAACAAAAGAAGCGGGAGAAAGCATTAAAGCACAGATTCAAGCAGGTGAAGCGAATTTTACTTTCTCCAAATACGCGGATAAACAGACAGAAGGTGACCACTTAGCGGACTTTAGCTCAAGAGGCCCGGCAAGAGAAACATACGATATGAAGCCAGAAGTGACGGCACCGGGAGTAAGTGTTCTCTCAACAATCCCTTCTTATATGGTGGACGCTGAACATCAAGAAAACTATCAATATGCATATTCAAGATATTCTGGAACATCTATGGCTACTCCTCATACAGCGGGGATTGCAGCACTCATGCTTCAAGCGAATCCGCAATTAGAGCCGGAAGATATTAAAGTCGTTCTAATGAATACGGCAGATCCTCTCAACGGAGACTACAGTGTATTTGAAGTTGGAGCAGGAAGAGTTGATCCATACCAAGCTGTGTATAGTGGAACAAGCTTCAAAATTAACGATAAAACATTTGTTCCAGGTGCTGAGGAATTAATCAAGGTAAAAGAATTGACGGGCGGACTCAGCTTTGATGTTCACTATGTAGATAAAAAGCTAAATCTAAAAAAATCAATCACTATTGAAAATAATGATAAAGTAAACAAAACATTCAGTGTCACTGTAACTGAAACGAATGGTTCAAATAGCTTGAAGGAAAACGGAGTGGAGATGGAAATTCCAAGCAAAATTTCCGTAAAAAGTGAAGACTTCAAAAAAGTAACACCACGTTTGCTTATTCCTAAGAAAGCAAAGGATGGAATTTATGAAGGCAATATTACATTAACAAACAATGCGAATTCATCAGAGCAGTATCGGATTCCTTTCAGCTTCCGAACAATGGAAGATGGGTTTAATAAGGTTGGACTACTAAATCCTGCCTATTCCCCAAGTCATTTAAACCAAGTAGGATGGGATCCTATGCGTACTCCATTTGTATTAGCCGATTTTAACCTTCGTGCACCAATGGAAAAAATGGATGTCATTCTTCAAGATGGCAAAACAGGAAAGGACCTCGGGTTGGTCGGAACAATAAATTTAGATTACGTTTATGACAATGTAGATTATGGATTATATGCATTTAATGGAGCTTATTATGAGTTTACAGGAAACTCAAAACAGCCCATTTCGGAAGAAGCAAGTTATGTGAAAAAACCGGGACATTACAAGTTGAAATTCATTGGTACAGGTACTTCCGGCAAGGTTACAACTGAAACGCAGCATTTGCTCATCGATCTCGATGCACCGAGCTTTAAAAGTTCACTTGATGGAAAGTCTCCATTTATTGAATATAAGCCAGGTCAAGAAACATATCCATTCGAAATTCAAATCACAGATCCAACCATTGACGAACTAAAGAAATTGGGCGTAAATATCGATCAATCATCGAACTCGATGGTGTATTACTGGGGTCAAGGTGGTTTCCCTTCTTCGCCAATTCCAATGGATAAAGAAGGAAAGTTTGTCGAAGAAATCGCCCTGGATGAATCCATCCCAGCACTTCAATTCCGCATGAATGGATATGATATGGCAGGAAACAAACCAGCTACAAAGCAATATTACTTTGTAAAAGAAGGTACACCTGTCGCGTATGCTATTGGCGAAAAATATGAGGTGAAAACAGGCGATACGGTAAAAACAACGCTATCATTAGATAACCTTAACGCAGTGTCAAAGGCGGAATGGAACTTTAATGGTGACGGAGGCTATGACAGTGGTTTAGATAGGGTAGAGTTAGTTGATGCCAAGCTTCACAGCGAATTCTCGGACAAAGCCTCTTTAACGATTAAAGACAATGTCGTTACTGTCCAATTTAATGAAGAGAGTAAAGCATTAGACCATGCAAAAGTCGTTGAGGTTACCTTAAAGGTTCAGGATGATCAATATACCCTTGGAGCAGCCATTAATCCGATTGTGAGCGTAACGGATGCTAATAATCAGACAAGCAGTGTTTTAAAATCTGGTTATAGTTGGAAGGTTAACCCTCAATTCTCAATGGCTAACGGTTATGTCACTCCGCAAGGATTTAAAAATGAAGATGGTACTGTTACAGAGAAAAGGGATTGGAGCAAGGTTGGCGGTACAGTGAAAATCTTTGATTCAGAAGGAAATGAGTTCGATGCGACATCAACGGTAGAAGAAAATGGACAATATGTATTCAACAAGCTGCCGTTAAGCACAAGTGCCTTCACGATTGAAATGAAAGTCCCAGGCCACTTTGTCACGAAAGAAAAACTAAATTCTGGTATAGGTTTTGAGCACAATGGTGAGTTATACGGTCAAAATCGCTGGATAACTGCCCTTGATATTACTGCAGGTGATGTAAACCAAGACAATGTCATTGATGTTCTAGATGCAATTGAAATTCAAAATGCATGGAAAACAAAGAAGCGTGCAGCGGATATCACCTTTGATGGAATAGTTGATGCTAAAGATATGAAATATGTTCAAACAAACTATCTCAAGCAAAATGAGCATGTCGATAATGCTCCAAAACCAAAGAAAATGTATAAAGGTAAGACATTAGAATCAATTTTAGTTGAGTTGGGAATACAGCCATAACGATTAAAAAACACGATGAAAGCTTAGCTTCATCGTGTTTTAACTTTTAAAGAAAGTATAAAATTTTTCTAAAAGTATTTTTAAAGAAAGAGAGTATTCCAATAAGGTTACGTTATTTGGATTTTCTTCAGAATAAAATATTGAGGTAGGTTGGGAATTCGAAATAAGAGTGATTATTGAAAAAGCTAATAAATAGAGGGAAGCTATTAAAGTAGCCTTGCGCTTTTCCTAATTTTACTAGAATATATAGATTATATATTCATTTTTTTCTATATATAGTAGATAAAATTACAATCTAGAGGTGCAGCTATGATTGAGGGGAAACTTATCAAGTTTTATCGTGAAAGAGCAGGGTTGACTCAGGGGCAGCTTTGTGGAGGAATTTGTTCGGTTACACATCTTAGTAAGATAGAACGAGGGATAACAGATTACTCAGGGGAAATTACTCACTTATTATCCCAAAGATTGAATATCTGTCTTGATGATGAATTAGTGCGGTATCATAATCTTCAAAAGAAACTAAAGTTATGGCACGACACGTTCGTTATGCAACAAAGCAAAGAATCAGAAATTTTAAAAGATGAAATCGAAAAAGAAACACTGATTCAATTGCCAGATTTTCAAGTTTTCTATCAATTACTCTCTGCAAGGTATTATTTATCTAATTATCAATTAGAAACAGCATTATTAATTATTCAAAACCTGCAAAAAAATGAATCATCTTTTTCTCCGCAAGACCGCAATATGTTAAAGAATGTTCTAGGTATGTATTATTTTCACAATGGACAGTATCGAGATTGTATTCAAATTTTAACATCGATTGATCAAAGTCAATATAATCATTTTGAATATTATTACCATTTGGCACTAGCCTATCACCTTATTCATTCTAATATAATATCGTATTATTATGCAGAGAAAGTCCTTGACTATTTTCAAAAAACGTTAAATGTCATCCGAATAATTGATACAGAGACGATCATGTTATTACAATTAAATTCAAAGGAGCTTCATGATTTTGAAGAGACGAAAGAACGTTACGAACAATTAATACGTACCTGTGATACCATTAATGAAATGGACCGTAAATCAAAGCTCCTTAATAATCTCGCATTTGAACTTTACAGAAGAAAAAAATACAAAGAAGCATCCGAACTGTACAAAGAAGCCATGGAACTAATTGATGAAAAGGTTCCTCATTATTTAACTGCATTAGATGGTTATATGAATACTTGTTATAAAGGAAAACTACTTTCAAACGAGATTTTATTGGAATTAGCACATAAAGGCCTAAGAATAGCAAAATCGACAAAATCGTATAACTGGATTTTTTTTGAATTACACCTTTATCAGCTTAATCATGAAGAAGACGATTACTATCATTTTATTGAGACTACAGCCCTTCCTTTTTTTAAAAATATGGGCTTCACCATGTTAATTGAACACTACGAAAAAAAACTCTTCCACTTCTATAACCGAATTGGTGCCGTTCAAAAAGCATTGGACATTGCCAACTCTTACATACAAGGCAGAAAGAGCTACTATGATCATGAATAAGTCTTAATAAAAACCTAGTGGCAACCTAAACGAAAGTTGACACTTAGGTTTTATTTATCCTCATAACAACCTTGTAAAAAAGAAAGACTGCTCTTTCTCATTTAATAAAATTGTCATTACTTTATTAGTCTTTTAAAAATGTTAGTAACGCTTCATTAAATTCTTTTGCATGAGTTACGTTTAATCCATGCGGACCACCCTGTATTAGAGCGAGCTTACTCCCAGGAATGGAATCATATGTGCGTTTTCCGTGAATAATAAGAGTAGGTATATTGAACTTTTCCAAGTCCTCTCTAAAATCTGTCTTACTAAAGGCGGTAATACAATCGAGCTTTCCCTTAGGTGATGCACTATCTGCAATATCCCGATTATATAAACGGAATGGTTCACTAACTAAATCTGTTCGATTACCAGCCGCGAAAAATCCTTCGTAAATTTGTCAAGAAATGCAAGGCGGTCATTTATCGGTTAGTTCAACAAGGAATTTAAAATGATAACTGAATAAAGAGTAACAGGAGATTTCAAAGGAAAGGAGTGGGTGTCGTAATGCTGCAACAAATTAAAATAAGGATAGTTCAACAAGGAGCGCCAAAACGGAGGCGTTGAACAAAAATACTATGCGAGTTTACATAGGAGATCGATTCTATCGATAATGAAAAAGGATCTTCCATTGGAAGATCCTTTAATATGTTTCCTCAACTAAAGTTATCTTAGTTAAAAGTGTGTAATTAATAAATATCAACAGTAGCCAAAAAGTTGCATGTGGGATGCAGAACTACTTTACATAATGGCCCTTCCCGGCAGTTGATATTTTCACAAAGCCAGTGATATCAATTGTTTTAAAATGGCATCGAATTATCCAATATACAGGATTTGATACATCATTGATATATGGTCTTTTGTCGGAAAAACATTTTAAGTATTTCCCGTTTTTATTGCATAAATTACGGGCGGGTTTCATGGAGAGAAAAAAGAGCATGTACTGTCCATATGGGGGATATATCAGTGATTCTTGCAGGCTATCTGAAATACTTAGTATATTCCCACCGAATCAAATCCAGATTGGACTGCAGCCTCTTCCTCGCTGCTTTCACCATAAATATCGATAGCAGACTGAACGATAGCCTGACGTGCGTCGCTGAAATCGGAATTAGGGGTTAAATAAACCGTTAAAGCACGATAGTAGATTTGTCCTAATTTTTCTCTTCCAATTTCTTGACCAATCAAGTATGCGGCATGGTTTGTAATGGAGGAGTTAACATGGACACCACCGCCATCTACAGAGGTTGGCATATTATAAAACTCATCCATATGGTCTGGATAGACTCCGCCATTTGTACTATACGCCCTTCTTTGCTCGTTGCTGACGACAACACTGTTTGGATTACTTAAGCTGCGCAAAACTGTTACACCATCAGCTTTAGCAGCCGGTGCCATAATATCCTCGCCCATTTCCCAATCACTATTGTCAACAAGTGCACCAAAGACGTCAGCAAACGATTCGTTTAATGCACCGGATTGATTGCGGTATACTAAATTTGCTGAATGAGTGATGACACCATGAGTCATTTCGTGTGCAGCAACGTCAAGACCAGCTGATAGAGAAGTCATGAACACACCGTCACCATCACCATAGGTCATCCAACGCCCATTCCAAGAAGCATTGTTATAATTGTTACCATAGTGAACTTTAGAAATGATCGCCATTCCTTCCCCATCAAGAGAATTGCGGCCATGCTCATTTAGATAATACTCATATACCTTTTCTGAATTATAGTGTGCATCGACAAGCGCTCGATCATAGTCGCCGATAAATGCCGCAGAATTCCCCACATAGAGAGTATCATTACTGGAAGTGTTATCATTTTTAGCATCATACGTTACGATTCCTTCAAGGTTCTCATGAGAGTAATCTGCTAATGTAAACTTCGTTCCAGAATTCGGTTCCTTCACTTGGGTAATATGTAATTCCCTGTGCTCGCCATGTACACCTTTTCCAGCACCTTTTTGTGTTTTCATTTCATCAGCATGCATTAAGCCATTATATTTGTCGATGACTTTTCCTGTGTTTGCATCCACAAAAACAAACCAGTTCCCAGGATCATGCCCCATGAAGTTAACATTCACTTTATAGGCTGTATAATTTTCCCCTTCAAAAGGAAGAACAACAAGCTCAGTAGTTGGTTCATAGGTCAGCTCTTCAGGAGCATTGACAGAGGATAATGCTGTCTTTAGTGCAGCATCACCACTTAAAGAAGCAGACGTGTCCACTGCCTTATCGGAAATTGTTTTATTTATCCTTCCGTTGACGGATACGACTTCATTATTCTTATTAAAATGAACAACAACCTCAGATCCTTCTACGTTCACTCCATTTACTGACTGGTTAAAGCGGACATGAGTCATACCTAGTTTATCTTTTTGTACACTCTTCACTTTTAGATTCTTATTCGGATTATTAATTCCGGTTTTACTTTCGTTTTTCTTCAAATAATTAAATGCATCGGAAGAGGTGCTAGAAGAGAATTTCTCTGCAAATCTCTCCTTCACAAATAATGGAACGCTTGCTTTTTCATTCCACTCCTTAGAAGCTTGTACACTATTAATGACCTTCGAATCAGCCGGCTGCGCAAATACACTGCTAACTGGGATAGAACCTACCAACATCGCTGACGACAGAGCTACAGGTAAAATAAACTTTTTCTTCATCAATGATACATACCTCCTATTTATTCCCATATAGTTTATTATAGATTAGTAAAAATCAAATAACATGAATAATTCTAATTATTTTAATATTTTCTAAATGTGGGAAAGCCTAATTAACGAGTTGTAATAGGCATAATTTACCATTCGCATTTTTTATGGTCACCATAACAAAAATCCCCCAAACAGTTGTACTATTTTGAAAAGAGTTTAATCGTTTATAAAAAAGATTAACCGAAATGATCTAATTTTGGTTTTTCTTAATGAACTATAGGGGCAGGATAGTTCATTAAGATGTATAATATTGGATATACATATTTGTGGAGGGGATTCTGATGTTAATTAGAGAGATAAAACCTGAGGATGCTGAATTTTTTGATTTGCTAATGAAGCAAGTTGAAAACGAGGCTGATTTTATGCTTATGGAACCAGGAGAAAGAAAAAGTTCTCCTGAACAACAACGTAAATGGTTGGAACGAATGGACAAAGAGAGTAATTCAAAGGTACTTGTTGCAGAACAAGAAGGTGGGCAGTTAGTAGGATATTTAGCAGTTATTGGCGGAGATACAAGAAGAACCAAACACTCAGCCTACCTAGTTATAGGTATTGTAAAAGAATACACAGGGCGTGGTATAGGAACAAGTCTATTTGAAAGGTTAGAAGAATGGGCAATAACTCATAATATCTTACGGTTAGAACTTACAGTAGTCACTCAAAATGAAGCAGGAGTATCTCTATATAAGAAAATGGGATTTGAGATAGAAGGAATAAAAAGAAACTCACTAGTGATAGATGACACACTTTTCGACCAGTATTATATGTCCAAATTGTTATAAGATCTTGTTAAGCTAACAGGTGTTTTACTTCAATAAGGGGAGGTTGCTGAAGCAACCTTTTTGTTATGCAACTAAAGGGGCAGGATAGTTCAATACAAGGGAACTTTTACCTTTTTAGTTCGTATTAAATGGAGCAGGAAATAAAGATGTACTTTGGAGTAGGTGTATAAATGAAAAAAATGTTAATGATCTCAACGATGGCTGTATTAGTATTAGCTGCGTGTGGTGAAGGAAAAGCACTATCTTGGAAAGGTACGTGGAAAAATACGGATGGAGAAAAGAGTGTTTGTCAAGACTCCTTTACCTTTAAAGGGGAAAACAATTTTGAAATTCAAAATTCAAGAGTCCAGGGCGGAGAACAATCTTCTGGAACATATAAGCACATAGAGAAGAATGATTACGAATTTGATTATGATGGTGGTTCTGACAATTTTACTATTATAGTCGAAAAAAATACGATGAAAGTTCAATTATCAGGCAAAGATACCATTTGCGAATATAATAAAGTCGATAAAATTAGAACTAAATACGAAAATCCATGGGAGTAATGATTGGAAAGCTTTATTAAACCTTTTTGTTATGCAACTAACGGGGCAGGTTAGTTCAACAAGAGTTGGAACTTATTTGTATTTACTGTGGTAAAATCAGGGTGAATCTTATATATAATAAGGGAGTTTAATATGGATAAATACAAAGTAATTTTATTTGATTTAGACGGAACACTTTCAGACCCCAAGGTAGGAATAACTAAATCGGTTCAATATGCACTACAAAAAATGAACATTGTTGAGCCTGACATTGATAAACTTGAATGTTTTATTGGTCCTCCACTACAAGTTTCATTTGCTGAATATTACGATTTTGACGAGAAAGACACACAAAAAGCAATTGAATTATATAGGGAGAGGTTTAAGGAAAAGGGAATGTTTGAGAATGAGTTATATTCAAATATTTCATTACTATTGAAATCGTTAAAAGAACAACAATTTACTTTAGTTGTAGCAACTTCAAAGCCTACTGTATTTGCTAAACAAATACTAAAGTACTTTAATATTGACCAATATTTTGAACTTATTGTCGGAAGTAACCTTGATGGAACAAGAGCGTCTAAAACTGAAATAATTCAATACATACTAGATAAGTACAAGGAACATACGCTTAGTGACTTTATTATGATTGGCGACAGGAAGCACGATATTATTGGTGCAAATAACACTGGAATTAACTCTATTGGAGTAACTTATGGATATGGTTCATTTGAAGAACTAAGTCATTCTAACCCTACTCATATTGTCAAAAGTGTAAGCCAGTTAAAGGATATATTGATGGGTAGTCAAGTCAAATAAAGATCTTGAACTTAAAGGTGTGTTAGCTGAAGATCGGAGCTGTCTTTAAGGCAGCTTTTTCTTTATGCAACTAAAGGGGCAGCATTCCTGTATTAACTGAAATACTAAAAAGTTTGTGAAGAAATCTACTTAAACTAACGGGTGCTTTAGTTTATTAACAGGGGTTGCTGCCGGCAGCCTTTTTCTTATGGAACTAACGGGGCAGGATAGTTTGATAATTATGGATAATTTTACAATTTTCGTATAATGTAGAAGAGAGAAATGGAGGGATGAAATTTGAGGTTTTTCAAGATGTTTACTTTTTGCACTTTAATGATTGCATTCTTAAATGCTTGTAGTTTAAATACTACAAAAACGAAAAGTGAAATTTTAGAAATACCTAATATAGATGAATATACAATCTTATTAGTGCAAGGTGTTGATGAGGACGGGGGATCTTCCGAGTCAACTTCAAAGGTCATTACAGATATTAATGAAATACAAGCTTTTATAGAAAAAGTGAACAAAATGGAAGTTGTGCAACCTCCTAATAAGGAGTTATTGGAGAAGAGTAAAGAATTAAATAAAAAAGGGAATTACTTTTTTGTATTATCCGATAAAGAAACCATGGATAACAAAGTGTACACTATGAATTTTTTTAGTGATGGAAGGATTATGTTTCAAGAACCGAACGGAAAGAAGCAAGAAGCAAATGGAGCAGGACAGAAAATGATGTATTTATCAAAAGAAAAACATACTGATGTTCTTCTTGAAATGAAAGAATTATTAAACATTAAGTTTTAATTAATCCTTAATGAACTAACGGGTGCGTTAGTTCATTAAGAAAAGGAGAGTACATATTATACATGGTTAATATGTACTCTCCTTTATTTATTAAGGTTTTATAATTTAGGTATAGATAACTTGAGTTCAGTTATAAAATTTTCATCCTCGAAGGGTTGCTCTGTTTTGTGCAATAGCATAGGAGAAATAAACAAAGATACCACCTCATAATAATTGTAGCATTGATTGTTGAGTAATTTGTGAGGTAGATTATGTTAATTAAAATAAAAATACAAAATCAATTGCTTCATTTGAATAAAAGCTGAGCCCAAACCTAACTGAAAGTGAAAACATACCTTTTACCAGTTAAAAACACCTGTTTTTTAAAAAAATTAATGCTGAGAAACGCTCTACAACGAAATTAACTACATTTAGACTTAAATTACCTATTCGATTCAAATAAATAGGGTCATACATTCCATAATAGACGTCTGGAAAATGGGGATTTCTAACGTTAAGAAGGTTTCAACCCCAAAAAAAAGATCAATCTCCTGTAGAAATCGACCTTTTTTCTAATAATTATACAAAAATATTAGTTTCTTGGATCTACATAATCTGGATAATCCGTAATGATTGCGTCAACTCCCATATCTAATAGGAAATCTGCTGCCTCTTGACTACGTACTGTCCATGATCCAATTTTCATATCAAGAGAGTGAACTTGATTCACTAATTCTTCAGTAACAATTCCATAGCTTGGATTAAAATAGTCGGCATATGTTGAAAATTCCTGTAAGGCTAGTTCTGTTGTGTCAGCTCTTGAAGATGTTAACACACCGATTGGAACTTTAGGAACGAGATCATTCATTTTTTCCATTGATTTATGGTTAAATGATTGGATAATGATTTTTTCATTTTGTGGTTTATCAAGATTTCGTTCTTTTAATTCTTCAGCTACACTTTCTTCAATCCCAGGATAAAGCTCTGAAGCCTTTAATTCTATTAATATTCCAATTTTCCCGTGGTAACGATCAAGAATCTCATCAAATGTTGGGATTTGTTCACTAGCAAATTGCTCACCTTTCCAGCTGCCTGCATCAAGGCTTCTTAGTTCTTCAAACATGAAATCACCAACTTTTCCAGTTCCATCAGTTGTACGATCAACTGTCGTATCATGGATAAGTACTAATTCTCCATCCTTGCTTCTTTGAACATCGATTTCAATATAATCTGCCTTCATTTCTACTGCTTTATCAAAAGCAGCAATCGTATTTTCAGGTGCATATGCTGATGCCCCACGATGGGCAACATTATCAACCTTTCTTAAGTCTCCTATTGTTTCTGATGCAAAAGCTTGACTTAGTGGACTGAATAACAACGTAAACGCTACCCCGGCACCTGCTAATAATTTTTTGTTCATGTTCTCCATCTCCAATCTAAAATATGTATACAACTATAATTATAGAAAAGAAATGTTGAAGAAATATGTTTATAATGTATTGGTTTTATATGTCTAATATCCTTTTTAATCAATTGTATATTTACGGTTAAGATTCCCTATCAAGAAGAAGTATGGGACCGTTCAAACTTTATTTCTAAGTTACAGATGCCTAAAGGCACAAATCAGGGTTAACCCTGCCAAAGCCTTTAGGCTATTTATTATTCTTCACTATCTAGGATACGGAGAATGGTATTCATAGCTTCAGTGGTTTTGGAACACCTGCAGCACCAGAGTAGTAATACAGAACATGAATCTAGAAAATTCTGTTTTTTCTGAATATAAATGATGATTTTTGGGGATATTAGGGTAAATACAAAATGACAGAGTTAATAAAGCTTATAGAAAAGGAGGAGCAAATGAGTAATACAAATAAAAGCCTCGAAAATAATTCAAACATTTCGAATCGATCTGTTTACTCAAGTAGAAATATATGGACTGGGATTCTATTCGGACTCGGTTTAGTCGGTTTTATCGATGAAGTTGTGTTTCATCAGCTGTTACATTGGCACCATTTCTACGACAAATCAACTACAGACATTGGACTGGTTTCGGATGGTTTGTTCCATGCTTTTAGTTGGTTTGCGACCATTGCTTCTTCGTTTTTATTAGCAGACTTACACCGTAAACAAGCTTATTGGTTCAAAAGGTGGTTAGCAGGTGTGTTTCTTGGGGGAGGGGCTTTCCAGTTATACGATGGGACCATCCAGCACAAATTAATGGAGTTACATCAGATTCGCTATGTAGATAATGTGTATGTCTATGATTTGATCTGGAATTTCCTTGCTATTGTCATGATTATAATCGGTGCCACCCTCATTATTCGTACACGAAGCAGACAACAACATGGAAAGACTGTTACCCATGAATCACAATAATCACAGTAATAGCGTGGGAACTAACTTGAACCAAGTAGCAGAGATAGCACCTCAGCTACTTTTAGCACTGCCTTTTATATTAGCGTTGATTCTGTATATTTTTGCTGTAATTATCTCCAATCGGCATCATAAGCAATGGCCTCTATCCCGAACTGTATACTGGGTTTCTGGAGTTCTCTTGGCAGTTATATCAGTGGCCGGACCCCTAGCAAATCGCGCCCACATAGATTTTACAGCGCATATGCTAGGTCATTTACTCTTGGGGATGCTAGCTCCATTGCTTATGGTACTTGCTGCACCAATGACGCTAGTGCTACGAACAATAAGAATCACTTTAGCAAGACGTCTTACTCGTGTTCTAAGGAGTTGGCTGTCTCGCATGTTTACCCATCCTATTGTTACATCTGTCTTAAATATAGGAGGGCTGTGGTTGTTGTACACGACCAACCTATACTCACTTATGCACGAGAGTACCGTTTTGAATTTCATTGTGCATTTCCATGTATTCATGGCCGGTTACCTATTCACAGTGTCAATGATTTATATTGACCCAATACTCCACCGGATTTCTTTTTTATACCGTTCAATCGTGTTGATTATTGCCTTAGCTGGCCATGGTATTCTATCAAAGTACATCTATACTCACCCACCTGCTGGTATACCGTTAGAACAGGCAAATCAGGGAAGCATGATTATGTACTATGGTGGAGATATCATTGACATTATTATTATCTTCATACTTTGTTTGCAATGGTTTAGAGCGACCAAACCTCGGAGAGGACTAGCTTTGGGCCAAGCTATTGAACAAAGATAATTATTGTTTCACTAACAGGTGTTTCCTCAATCAAGAGTAAAGCCTTTTTTTATTGAACTACCATGAAAATAAGTTTCTTTAAAAATGAATAGGGTTGACTGGATTAAGGTCAGTATCAGTATTGACACTTCCTAACCATTTTCATTCTTTGCGATTCATGGATGGCTAACGGGTGCGTTAGTTGATTAAGGAACATTAAAATGATCAATCTTTTTTATAAAAGAATAATCCAATTAAATAGTATAAGGGCATGTTTTGATAAAATCTTCAGTTTAGTGCATCCCAGTTGATTAATTTAATGATGAAACACGTACGGTGGTTTTTTTGTATTCATTAACAAGATGGTTTCAAGAGGAAAGTGTTATTAGAGATTCTTATTTTACGGATTAAATGTTGACACTAAAGAAAAATAGCAGTATGATAATGAAGTCGCCTAATTAATGAGCGATTTTTAAAAAAGAAACACTTCGTAGAAGTTGACAACTATTCAATGTTATGTTAAGATGAATTAGTTGAAAAAAACCTACAACAAATTGCTCTTTGAAAACTGAACAAAACAAAGCGCCAACGTTAAATTTAAGTGAGCACACACTATTAAAAAAGCAAAATGAGCAAGTCAAACATTTCTTCGGAGAGTTTGATCCTGGCTCAGGACGAACGCTGGCGGCGTGCCTAATACATGCAAGTCGAGCGAATCGATGGGAGCTTGCTCCCTGAGATTAGCGGCGGACGGGTGAGTAACACGTGGGCAACCTGCCTATAAGACTGGGATAACTTCGGGAAACCGGAGCTAATACCGGATACGTTCTTTTCTCGCATGAGAGAAGATGGAAAGACGGTTTCGGCTGTCACTTATAGATGGGCCCGCGGCGCATTAGCTAGTTGGTGAGGTAATGGCTCACCAAGGCGACGATGCGTAGCCGACCTGAGAGGGTGATCGGCCACACTGGGACTGAGACACGGCCCAGACTCCTACGGGAGGCAGCAGTAGGGAATCTTCCGCAATGGACGAAAGTCTGACGGAGCAACGCCGCGTGAACGAAGAAGGCCTTCGGGTCGTAAAGTTCTGTTGTTAGGGAAGAACAAGTACCAGAGTAACTGCTGGTACCTTGACGGTACCTAACCAGAAAGCCACGGCTAACTACGTGCCAGCAGCCGCGGTAATACGTAGGTGGCAAGCGTTGTCCGGAATTATTGGGCGTAAAGCGCGCGCAGGTGGTTCCTTAAGTCTGATGTGAAAGCCCACGGCTCAACCGTGGAGGGTCATTGGAAACTGGGGAACTTGAGTGCAGAAGAGGAAAGTGGAATTCCAAGTGTAGCGGTGAAATGCGTAGAGATTTGGAGGAACACCAGTGGCGAAGGCGACTTTCTGGTCTGTAACTGACACTGAGGCGCGAAAGCGTGGGGAGCAAACAGGATTAGATACCCTGGTAGTCCACGCCGTAAACGATGAGTGCTAAGTGTTAGAGGGTTTCCGCCCTTTAGTGCTGCAGCTAACGCATTAAGCACTCCGCCTGGGGAGTACGGCCGCAAGGCTGAAACTCAAAGGAATTGACGGGGGCCCGCACAAGCGGTGGAGCATGTGGTTTAATTCGAAGCAACGCGAAGAACCTTACCAGGTCTTGACATCCTCTGACAACCCTAGAGATAGGGCTTTCCCCTTCGGGGGACAGAGTGACAGGTGGTGCATGGTTGTCGTCAGCTCGTGTCGTGAGATGTTGGGTTAAGTCCCGCAACGAGCGCAACCCTTGATCTTAGTTGCCAGCATTCAGTTGGGCACTCTAAGGTGACTGCCGGTGACAAACCGGAGGAAGGTGGGGATGACGTCAAATCATCATGCCCCTTATGACCTGGGCTACACACGTGCTACAATGGATGGTACAAAGGGCTGCAAACCTGCGAAGGTAAGCGAATCCCATAAAGCCATTCTCAGTTCGGATTGTAGGCTGCAACTCGCCTACATGAAGCCGGAATCGCTAGTAATCGCGGATCAGCATGCCGCGGTGAATACGTTCCCGGGCCTTGTACACACCGCCCGTCACACCACGAGAGTTTGTAACACCCGAAGTCGGTGAGGTAACCTTTATGGAGCCAGCCGCCTAAGGTGGGACAGATGATTGGGGTGAAGTCGTAACAAGGTAGCCGTATCGGAAGGTGCGGCTGGATCACCTCCTTTCTAAGGATAATTACGAGAGCGCTTTTGTTTTGTTCAGTTTTGAATGAGTAATTCATTCAGATAGGGAAGAAAAACATCACGATGTGATGGATTCTTTCTGCTTTGTTCCTTGAAAACTAGATAATAGATAGAAGGCAATTAATTTTTTTCAAAGCATCTGTAAGATCTTTTTAACGGTTAAGTTAGAAAGGGCGCACGGTGGATGCCTTGGCACTAGGAGCCGATGAAGGACGGGACTAACACCGATATGCTTCGGGGAGCTGTAAGTAAGCTTTGATCCGGAGATTTCCGAATGGGGAAACCCACTGTTCGTAATGGAACAGTATCTTTACCTGAATACATAGGGTACTGAAGGCAGACCCGGGGAACTGAAACATCTAAGTACCCGGAGGAAGAGAAAGCAAATGCGATTTCCTGAGTAGCGGCGAGCGAAACGGAATTAGCCCAAACCAAGAGGCTTGCCTCTTGGGGTTGTAGGACACTCAACATGGAGTTACAAAGGAACGGGGTAAATGAAGTGATCTGGAAAGGTCCGTCAAAGAAGGTAAAAACCCTGTAGTTGAAACTTCGTTCCCTCCTGAGTGGATCCTGAGTACGGCGGGACACGAGAAATCCCGTCGGAAGCAGGGAGGACCATCTCCCAAGGCTAAATACTCCCTAGTGACCGATAGTGAACCAGTACCGTGAGGGAAAGGTGAAAAGCACCCCGGAAGGGGAGTGAAATAGATCCTGAAACCGTGTGCCTACAAGTAGTCAAAGCCCGTTAATGGGTAATGGCGTGCCTTTTGTAGAATGAACCGGCGAGTTACGATTTCATGCGAGGTTAAGTTGATAAGACGGAGCCGCAGCGAAAGCGAGTCTGAATAGGGCGAATGAGTATGAGGTCGTAGACCCGAAACCAGGTGATCTACCCATGTCCAGGGTGAAGTTCAGGTAACACTGAATGGAGGCCCGAACCCACGCACGTTGAAAAGTGCGGGGATGAGGTGTGGGTAGCGGAGAAATTCCAATCGAACCTGGAGATAGCTGGTTCTCTCCGAAATAGCTTTAGGGCTAGCCTCAAGATGAGAGTATTGGAGGTAGAGCACTGATTGGACTAGGGGCCCCCAACGGGTTACCGAATTCAGTCAAACTCCGAATGCCAAATACTTATTCTTGGGAGTCAGACTGCGAGTGATAAGATCCGTAGTCGAAAGGGAAACAGCCCAGACCACCAGCTAAGGTCCCAAAGTATACGTTAAGTGGAAAAGGATGTGGAGTTGCTTAGACAACCAGGATGTTGGCTCAGAAGCAGCCACCATTTAAAGAGTGCGTAATAGCTCACTGGTCGAGTGACTCCGCGCCGAAAATGTACCGGGGCTAAACGTATCACCGAAGCTGTGGATTGACACCATTAGGTGTCGATGGTAGGAGAGCGTTCTAAGGGCGTTGAAGTCAGACCGGAAGGACTGGTGGAGCGCTTAGAAGTGAGAATGCCGGTATGAGTAGCGAAAGAAGGGTGAGAATCCCTTCCACCGAATGCCTAAGGTTTCCTGAGGAAGGCTCGTCCGCTCAGGGTTAGTCGGGACCTAAGCCGAGGCCGAAAGGCGTAGGCGATGGACAACAGGTTGATATTCCTGTACCACCTATACATCGTTTGAACGATGGGGGGACGCAGAAGGATAGGGTAAGCGCGCTGTTGGATATGCGCGTCCAAGCAGTTAGGCCGGAAACGAGGCAAATCCCGTTTCCATTAAGGCGGAGCTGTGATGGCGAGGGAAATATAGTACCGAAGTTCCTGATTCCACGCTGCCAAGAAAAGCCTCTAGTGAGATGTAAGGTGCCCGTACCGCAAACCGACACAGGTAGGCGAGGAGAGAATCCTAAGGTGTGCGAGAGAACTCTCGTTAAGGAACTCGGCAAAATGACCCCGTAACTTCGGGAGAAGGGGTGCTTTTTAGGGTGAATAGCCCGGAAAAGCCGCAGTGAATAGGCCCAGGCGACTGTTTAGCAAAAACACAGGTCTCTGCGAAGCCGCAAGGCGAAGTATAGGGGCTGACACCTGCCCGGTGCTGGAAGGTTAAGGGGAGAGGTTAGCGCAAGCGAAGCTTTGAACCGAAGCCCCAGTAAACGGCGGCCGTAACTATAACGGTCCTAAGGTAGCGAAATTCCTTGTCGGGTAAGTTCCGACCCGCACGAAAGGTGTAACGATCTGGGCACTGTCTCAACGAGAGACTCGGTGAAATTATAGTACCTGTGAAGATGCAGGTTACCCGCGACAGGACGGAAAGACCCCGTGGAGCTTTACTGCAGCCTGATATTGAATTTTGGTACAGCTTGTACAGGATAGGTAGGAGCCTGAGAAGCCGGAGCGCTAGCTTCGGTGGAGGCGTTGGTGGGATACTACCCTGGCTGTATTGAAATTCTAACCCGCGCCCCTTATCGGGGTGGGAGACAGTGTCAGGTGGGCAGTTTGACTGGGGCGGTCGCCTCCTAAAGAGTAACGGAGGCGCCCAAAGGTTCCCTCAGAATGGTTGGAAATCATTCGTAGAGTGTAAAGGCACAAGGGAGCTTGACTGCGAGACCTACAAGTCGAGCAGGGACGAAAGTCGGGCTTAGTGATCCGGTGGTTCCGCATGGAAGGGCCATCGCTCAACGGATAAAAGCTACCCCGGGGATAACAGGCTTATCTCCCCCAAGAGTCCACATCGACGGGGAGGTTTGGCACCTCGATGTCGGCTCATCGCATCCTGGGGCTGTAGTCGGTCCCAAGGGTTGGGCTGTTCGCCCATTAAAGCGGTACGCGAGCTGGGTTCAGAACGTCGTGAGACAGTTCGGTCCCTATCCGTCGCGGGCGCAGGAAATTTGAGAGGAGCTGTCCTTAGTACGAGAGGACCGGGATGGACGCACCGCTGGTGTACCAGTTGTCTTGCCAAAGGCATAGCTGGGTAGCTACGTGCGGACGGGATAAGT
Source organism: Peribacillus sp. NJ4 (assembly GCF_030348345.1). Classification (NCBI taxonomy): domain Bacteria; kingdom Bacillati; phylum Bacillota; class Bacilli; order Caryophanales; family Bacillaceae; genus Peribacillus; species Peribacillus sp. NJ4. The sequence goes on along the minus strand of NZ_JAUCFQ010000007.1, from coordinate 109,898 downwards.
GCTGAAAGCATCTAAGCATGAAGCCCCCCTCAAGATGAGATTTCCCATGGCGCAAGCTAGTAAGATCCCTGAAAGATGATCAGGTTGATAGGTCAGAGGTGGAAGCGTGGCGACATGTGGAGCTGACTGATACTAATAGATCGAGGACTTAACCAACGCTTTTTAAAAAATGAAATACCTTCTTATTATCTAGTTTTGAAGGAACAACGTTCCTTTATTGTTTGGTGGCGATAGCGAAGAGGTCACACCCGTTCCCATTCCGAACACGGCAGTTAAGCTCTTCAGCGCCGATGGTAGTTGGGGGTCTCCCCCTGTGAGAGTAGGACGCCGCCAAGCAATGTTTATCACATCAATTAGGATTCATAAACCCGTATAAACAGGTTCAAATCCTATCTACGCATTCTAAACCTTAGGATTATCCTAAGGTTTTTTTGTATAAATTCCACAATTCGTTGGAAAGGCTTATTAATAGCATGATTTTGGTAGGGGGCTTCTCGAATGACCAGTAAAGAAGAAATCCTGGACAATAAACAAATTCTTCATTCTTTTGCGAAATGGTTAATGGGTCAAAATAAATCCGATGGTACGATTAAAACCTATGTGGGAGTCATCTCCCAGCTTCTTCAATGGTTTAAAGATGAAGCGGAAGAGATTGAAAAATCCCACGTCCAAACCTATTTAGACGATATGGAACAGTCAAACAAGAGTGGAGGAACGATTGAAAAACATTATTCAGCCATTACCATGTTTTCCAGGTTCCTTGATAAACCCGAAATCGTCCTCAACATCGATCGTAAAGCAAAGGAAAAGAATGAAGATCCGCCAAAAGCCCTGAACATGCTTGAGCAAGCTGCTCTCCTAAAAGAAATCGAGGCCTCTGGGCATTTCAGGAATATTGCTATTGTCTACACAATGATTCATACGGGTATCCGGGTGTCCGAACTTTGTGATTTGAACCATACTGACATTCAAAAAGAGGAAGAAAGGCAATATATCCTCATCCGGGATTCAAAAGGTGATATAGACAGGAAGATTCCACTCTCCATGACTGCTAGTGAAAAGATCAGGGCATACAAGGAATTTTTAAATATGGATACGGAAGCCATCTTCATATCCAGTGTGAATCAGCGCATAACGCCAAGGTCCGTGCAATATATGCTGACTAAATATAATGCGACTCCCCATAAGCTGCGGAATACGTTTTGCCAAACATTAATCGATAAGGGGATAGACCTTCAAACCGTTTCAAAATTGATGGGGCATAAAGATTTGAATATGACCAAACGTTATATAGGAGAAGGAAAAGAAGAATTGGAATCAGCCATTGAAAATACTTTTGATAATTTATAGGATTGGGAATACTTAACGATATACAAGAAGTTTTCCTTCATTATATAAGTTCCAATGGCACGGGGGATTTCTTGCTGATGATTTAAAAATAGCATTTCTTTTATAAAGTGTAGGCCTTTTAAAGGACAGATTAAAAAGACTAGGAATTTTTAAGGCGATGATCTCTTTTGGTGAATGCCACCTCCTTTTAGCTACAGAAAAAGCACCATAATATGAGTGCTTTTTTCTTGATTTTTATTAGAAGAACTCGGTGTTATCAATTTATCGTTGATGGCCATAGGGGGCCATAATGACGAGGATTAGTAGAAAATAGGGGGAAGCAAAAGGGACATTATCTATTTTGAACGATATCATAAAAACGGCCGTAAAGAAGCTGGTGCAGGGTTATTTCTACTTGTTCTGACCTTCTTGTTTCCACGTAAGTAAAAAAAACTGTAGGTTAGCACCAAAACAACCCTTTGGTAGCCAAGAGGGTTAATAAAAGGGGATTTATTCTATATACTGTTCCAGGTATTGGCCTCACCTAGGGTAGACTAGAAAACATCATGGACTTCTTATTCTACTATTTAGGGTTGCAGGGTTGTTTCTCTTAGTAGTTTCTCGGCTTCAATTATACAAGCACCCTTGTCATGTAGGTATTCAAGTGAGATACCCCTTTTTAATGCTGTTTGTTCAATTAATCTAATTTCATGATACATAGCACCAGACAAGATTCCTTTTTCAATGTTCTTATTTATTTCATAATAAAATCCTGCCAATAATTCTAACGGTAATTCATCGTAAAGGGAACTTTTTTTGTTCTCCATAAAGCACCTCCTCATTCTACCAATAAAACTACCATACATATTTGTAATAAAACATAAGGGATCTTAAGGGGAGCTTTCAAGCTAGGGAAACCCTGAATTTGACCGAATACAGAGTTTTTTTGTATTTAAATAACATGATTGATGAATCACTGTTTCCTATTCGGAAGAAGCTAGCTGTTGCATAAAATAGGGGATTTATTCTATGTACTGTTCCGGGTATTGGCCCCACCTACGCCAGATACTATGACGGCCACGCATGACATCCAACCTATTATCATCATAAAAGAAAGCGCTTACATTGTCAAGGATTTCATTTAGAAATATGAGCAAAAACCCTTGGTATGATAAAAGTGATCCCAGGCTGATAGGATGGACTAAAATTAACAAAATCAGCAGATCTATTATTTTAATAATATCCAAAAAAAAGAAAATGTTGTATTTCACAAAAATGGTTGAGCGCCGTTTAAAGCTAAAAAATTTCCGAAAAGGGCGGTATAGCATTGTTACACCCGTTCGTAAAAGTACACTTTCACGAACTTTTTTTGATTGTTACTTCTTTAAAATAGACTCTGTTAAACAATGCTTTTGATTTTTCTTCTTCAACTAACGAAAAAACGCTAGTTCACATAAACTTCGTTATCGGCAAATCAAAAAGGCCCTCGGATTTGATAGAATTTGAGGGCCTTTCAACATCAAGTGGTATTTAGTCTTTCTGTTCGTTGGATATGCTTCTTTTGATTAGTTTAACAATTTTGAATGGGATTTTATATTTTTTGGCTATACCCATATTGGTAGCTTGTGGATTGTTTATTAACTCATTTCGAATAATAGAAAGCAACTCATTCTTCGTCACATTTCTCCCCCCTAGGTGTAATAGCAATACCGACAGGAATATCTCCCACAGGAATCGTATCAATCACCTTGTTCTTATCCGTATCAATTACAAAGACAGTATTGTCACAAAAGTTCGAAACATAGACACGCTTTCCATCTGGTGTAATCGCAATTTCGACAGCACAATGCCCTACAGGAATCGTATCAATTACAGTATTTGTTTTTGTATCGATCACATATACGGAATTTTCTTCAACAACCGTAACATAGGCAAATTTTCCGTCTGGTGTAATCGCAATATCAAAAGGAACGTTTCCCACAGGAATTGTCTTAATAACCTCATTCTTATTGATATCAATTACAGATACGTTATCATCGCCTAGGTTTACAACATACGCAAACTGGGATTTGGAGGGATTCTTTTCTCCTTCTAGTTTCATTTTCGTAGCAACCTCCTTTAGATTTCATAGAGCAATATAGTATATTCATAAAGGCAAAAAGATGAGACAAGCAAAAGCCAAGGTGTATTGTATCCAGACCTAGTTTACATAAAACTAATTATTGGAAGTAGCTAAAAAAGCCAAACCCATGTGTATCAGGAGTTTGGCTCTTAGTCGTTTTTTATCGTTTATTCAGGATTTTATACACCCTTGATGTAGCAAGGGTTTGCTAGCTTGTAAGACTCATATAACAGACCTATTCTTTGCATAAAAAATATAAAACACCTTATTAAGCTAACGGGTGCTTTACTTCAATAAGGGAGGTTGCTGCGGCAGCCTTTTTCTTATGGAACTACAGGGCAGGTTAGTTCTATAAGCTGTATGTGCATTATGATGGAACATATAATAATTGAAGTTGATTTAGGAAAGGGAAATTGGTTCTTGAAATATAATGTAATTGAAATAAAAAGAAGCATCATTTTAGATTAGACGCTTCTTTTGCGGGTAAAGTAGATGTCCTCCTCAATAATATTTAGGCTAATATAATTTTATAATGAACTGACAAATGTTAATTATTAAAATTATATTAGCTACCTTCTAAAGAAGACTCAATGATTCATCCCATTTAATTAAAGAAGGGAGGGTAATCTATATATCAAAAAAGTTTATCGTTACCTGACCATTTCCAGTGCCGACACCGGCCATGTTGTTTTGGTTGCTGCCAGCGTTGAAAGAGCCGCCGCCACCGCCGCCACCATCACCAGCATCTATAATTTGTTGACCACCACCACCACCACTAAAACCGCCGCCACCGCCGCCAGCATCGCCGCCACCAGCACCGCCACCACCAAAGCCACCAGCACCGCCACCACCAGCAGCAGCACCACCGGCACCGCCAGCGTTAATTGCTGTTCCTCCCTGGGTTGTAGGAGCATCATCACCATCTGTAAGAATGCCTGCACCACCTCCACCATCACCATTTAGGGGACCAGCAGCACCACCATTGCCGTTCATACCGCCCGCTCCACCTGGATTACCAGCGGTTCCATCTGGATTTGTTGTTGCATCTATTCCAGGATTACCATTAGTTTGATCACCCTCACCACCACCGCCGCCGCCACCAGCAGCAATTAGAAGCGAGGAAAGAGTTAAATCAGCTCCACGCCATACAAAAGAACCACCACCGCCACCACCAGCACCAAAAACGCCATCTCCACCTCTTTGACCGACGAGGATCGTTAATGTCTCACCTGGCGTAACAGAAAAGCTTCCTTGAATTGAAGCTCCTCGCCCACCAGCCCCACCATTAGTTCCAAAAATAGAACTATCCGAACCATTCCCACCTGCGGCACCAATAGCCGTAATCCTAGCTGTTGTTGCTGCTGATGGAACTGTAACTGTTGTGAAAAGAGGGCCAGTAAATGTTTGGGTTGATAATAATACCGGTTGTGCAAATGGAATGAGGTCCAACACATTTTCAAATTTAAATTCGAGTAGCATTTCCTTTTTGATGACGTGACGAAGAGTTCTTTGAACGCTTGAGTTCATCGTAAGAAGATCAGCTAGGGTAATGAATGGAGGGGAAAGTGGCGTCCCACCAGGTAAGGTTCCTAGGACGCTCTGAAGCTCCTCTGCTTGGACATTGATGATGTGAGCCAGAGCTAATTCCTCAAGGGCAATGCCAGCCAAAAGCAAGGGGATAGTCTGCTCAGTAGTAATAGAAATAGTTGGTGTGAAATTTGGTATTATTGGTAAAGACATATGAATTCCTCCTTTTCTATTGTTCTCTATATTTTATTCAATAATAGTTCAATAGATTGTGTACTTGTCCTTAGGTTATAAGTGGATTTTTTGTTTAAAAGAGTCCTTTTTTTATGATTGATGAAGCATCCTCGATATAGTCTGAATACTATAAAACTAACGCCTTTTTTTCTTATTCAAGTAACTTCCTCTAATCTTGGTTATGCTACGTTGAAAAGCCCTCAGATTCTATCAAATCCGAGGGCAGTTTCTGAGGTTGCTTATTGGATCCTTGATCGCAAAAACGAGGATGATTCCAAGAAATAAAATTATAAATATTCTTCTGTTTTATTGAATATGTTCGTAAAAGTACACTTTTATGAACAAGAAAAAAGCCCTTAATAGAAGAAAAAAGGGCTTTTTCGTATTTAATTTCCTATAAGACCCATTACTAACTAAAGGTTCTCTTGAGGATCTTTAATTTTAATTAAAAAAATACCAGCGAAATTTAATTCACTCGTATTTTTTTAAAACGATAGCTGCATTATGACCTCCAAAACCAAATGAATTGGATAGACCAATACTTATTTCCACTTTACGAGCAACACCTGGTACATAATCTAAATCACATAATGAATCAGGCTTTTCTAAGTTGATGGTTGGAGGAATAATTCCTTCCTTTAAACTTTTTGCCAAAGCAATTGCTTCCACGCCTCCAGCTGCTCCTAACATGTGACCAAGCATAGATTTATTAGCTGTTATTGGGATTTGAAAAGCTTTTGATTCAAATAGTTTTTTAATGGCCAGTGTCTCAGATCGATCTCCCACTTCTGTACTTGTTGCATGAGCGCTAATAACATCAATCTCTTCAGGAGAAATTTTTGCATTTTTCAAAGCCATTTTCATTGCAAGATAGGCTCCTTTACCTTCTGGGTGTGTAGCTACCATATGATAGGCATCAGAACTCGCACCATACCCAATGACTTCTGCATAAATTTTTGCATCTCTATGTAAAGCGTGAGACAAAGATTCCAAGATTAAAATTCCTGCTCCTTCTGACATGACAAATCCATCTCGATTTACATCAAAAGGACGGCTAGCTTTAGTTGGATTATCGTTTCTCGTTGATAATGCTGTAGCATTACCAAAACTAGCTAAAGATAAATCTGTTATAGCTGCCTCTGCTCCTCCTGCAAAAACGGCATCTGCTTCTCCAAAGCGAATAAGTCTGAATGCTTCACCAATAGCTGTATTTCCGATCGCACAAGCAGAAACAGGTGACATAGTAGGTCCCATTGCGTTCCACTTGATACTAATTTGGGCTGCGGCAGCATTTGAAATCATGGCTGGTACCAGGGTTGGACTAACTCGTCTTGGACCTTTCTCTCGAAGAGTATCCACATTATCAATCAATGTTTCAATTCCTCCTATCCCCGAACCAACATATACGCCAAGTCTTTCTAGATTGATATCATCAATATCTAAATTAGAATCAGTCCAAGCTTGTTCAGCAGCAGCCAAAGCAAATTGAGAAAAGCGATCTAGACGTCGTGCTTCATTTTTTCCTAAAGTATCATCTGCATTAAAATCACGAATAATTCCTGCAATTTTTGCTTTATGATTGCTTACGTCAAATGTATCAATAGAGGAAATGCCCGACTTCCCTTCAGTCAGATTTCTCCAAAATTTTTCTACGTTGTTTCCAATAGGAGAGACTACTCCCATTCCGGTAATAACGACTCTTTCCATTTTTCATCACTCCAAATGAATAGTATACTTGTATTATACTTCGGGGTTATCCTATTACAAGTGAGTGTTTATCCTGGTATAATAACTACTAGGTTAAATTATTATGATGGAGGTTTTAGAAATGAATGATAAAACCAGACTTGAAGCTTTGTCTTCATTTTTGAAAATGAAGCGATCCCAAATAAAGCCTGAATCTATAGGTATACCTGCTGGTACACGGAGAAGAACACCTGGCTTACGAAGAGAAGAAGTTGCACATTTGGCGGGAGTTAGTACTACTTGGTATACGTGGCTAGAGCAAGGTCGGGATATAAAGGTCTCTACAAGCGTATTGGATTGCATATCTACAGCTCTACAATTAAATAATGATGAACGAGAGTATCTATATGATTTAGCTTTAGAAGTGAAATCATCCATTATTCATCGAAAGAAGGATCAGCCAAAACTTAGTCCTTCCTTGGAAAGAATTTTAGCGGAGTTAACGTATTGCCCTACTATCATTACAGATCGACATTGTCATATTGTAGGCTGGAACAATGCTGCTGCTCATGTATTTTTAGATTTTGAACAACTCCCAGATGACCAACGAAATTTGATCCATCTAGTATTTACAAGAAAAGAATTAAAAGCATTAGCTGTGAATTGGGAGCATTTTGTTAAAGGATTTCTTGCCATTTTTCGTGCCTATTATGGTCACTACTTAGGTGATGAATGGTATAACCTATTTATTAAAGAAATGAGTAATTCTCACCCAGAATTTCAATCTTTATGGCAAGAAAGTCAAGTGAGTAAAGCTCCAGAAATGATGATTGAATTTAGACATGCTAAAGCCGGAAAGATGCTGTTTAATTTAACTTCTCTTCAAGTCCAGGGGGACATGGACTTAAGGTGCAGTATCTATACACCAGTAGAGGGAACAGCTACAGAAGATAAATTAAAACGATTAATGAAGAAAATCTCCATTGAAAGTTCATAAACCAGCAAATTTACTGTGCTGAAAAATGCCAACTAAGATGTTTTTTTCTTATTAAGCTAACGGGGGCGTAGCTTAAGATTGGAACTGTCTTTAAGGCAGTTTTTTTTTTATGGAACTATCGGGGCAGTTTAGTTGAACAAGGAATCGACACTATGAATGTTGAACTATATTATTAGCTTAACTAAGGGGAGTAGAATATGAAAGAAATTTTAGGATATTTTCTTTTTGCTTAAGCAATTATAACGGGAATTATTGTGTACTCAATAGCACAACTATCCGATTCCATTAAAGCATCTGCTACTCATTTAGTATCAAAAGATGTTAGTTTGAGTAAAATCTGCTTTATTTTTGCTAATTATTGTCGCTGGAATGTTACTTAATCATAAAGAATAAATAATCCAAATGGGGGCTTTTCAGGAACATCAATTCAGAAGGTGAAGAAATGCTTAAGGAAGGCGGAACGTGTACTCATCCAAAGTAACCTGATAAAAACAAGCCGGAGGCGCATGTTGGGCAGCACTCCGGCTTGTTTTTATTTGTTGAGTTTCATACTGCTCGTAAGTAAGATAAATTCACTCTTGCTATAAGGCGTAATTAAAGATATATTATTAATTAAATAACTAGTCATTTAATTAATGGAAGTTTAGTTTAAAGAGAGGGGAATACATTTGGCAAGACCTATCAATGAAGAAAAAAGACTGGAGCGGCGTAAACGTATCCTAAAAGAAGCTGTTGTCCTGTTCGCAGAAAGTGGATATTCTAATACCACAATGGCCATCATTGCACATAGTGTGGGAGTGACTCCTGGAACCATTTTTCAATATTTTCCTAGCAAAGAAGCTTTATTCTACGCCGCTGTCCTTGAGCCGCTTGCTGATATTCAGGTAAAATCGCTTGCTTGTCTACAACAAGAGGGGACGCCGGGCGTATTGATTAAGAACATGGTGGAAGAACAATTCAACCATATCTACTTCTATACAAATGAATTGCGGCTTGCTCAATCTGTCTTAGGACAACGAATAAGATTCTCTGAACTTACACAGAAGGTCCTTGAAAGTATAAAGGTAATGACAGATGCGATTGAATGCGTCTATGCCAAGGGACAGTTAATGGGAGAATTCAACAAAAGCTTTTCTCCAGCAATGATCTCTCGTGCCTATATCTCTTTCTTAAATGGAGTGTGCTTAACTCTTGGAGAAAGTATTATTCATCATCCCGAGTGGGAAAATCTGAAGGGGCATGCCTTTTATTTGTTCGCACCCATACAACCTAAAGAAAAACTGGAGGAGTCGAATGAGTCAAACATCAATACAACCCGATCTGACATTTAAGGTTCGTGTGAAAAAACGGAAGAAAATTTTATGGAGCCTAGGGATCGTGCTTTTGTTTGTGATAGCTCTTGTATTTTTTATATCTTATAAAGTAGTAGACACCTTGTTGCACCATCCTAGAGACACTAATGTCAGCTACGAATTGAATATCGATAAAACTCCCTACGAAGAGGTCGAGTTCAAGAGTTTGAAAAATGATAATACGATTAGAGGTTCTTTCTTTCCTGTAAGTGGTCTTTCTGGTAAAGCAAGTAATCAGACGATTATTGTCGTCCATGGATATACGAGCAATCGTTTAGTCAAAGGGCGGACCCAAAAGTTAGTAGACCATTTCGTTTCGAAAGGCTACAATGTATTGGCATTTGACCTCAGCTCGCAAGGAAAATCCGATGGTGATTTGATTACACTGGGCCTCAATGAAAAATACGATTTGCTAGGAGCTGTAAGCTATTTAAAATCCAGAGAACATACGGGCGATAACATTGGAGTTATCGGCTTTTCAATGGGTGCCGCTACGTCTTTGCTAGCCACAAGTGAAAGTGATGACATCAAAGCCGTAATTGCGGATAGTCCTTTTCGTAATGCTGGTCTATTTCTGAGAGAGGGTTTGCCCTTCTTTTCAGGTTTACCTGCGTTTCCATTCAGTTATACATCGACATGGATCGCAAATTGGGTCTTTAAGGTTGATCTTGATTCCATATCTCCTATGGATGCGGTAAAAAAGATGCGAGACAAGCCAGTTATGCTCATTCATGGTACTGGAGATCAGCAAATTAGTTATAAAAATACAGAAATTATTTACGAGTCCTTAAAAGATAACCCAAGTGCAGAAGTATGGTACCCGCAAAATACGGAGCACATCGATGCCGTCAACCATTACCCCACTGAATATTTCCAAAGAGTAGATCGCTTTTTGGATGAGTATGTAGGAAAATAAATTCAATCCAAGAGAGCCAACTAGTGGAGGAGCTTGTCCTGACGAAGTAAAAATCCCCAATAATATCAAGCCACCCTTCTTTACGACACATTGCTTTTCAAGTTTCATATGAAGATTTAAAAGAGTCTTTAAAATGGTTAGAATCTATGCAAGTTGAGGTTGTGCCATTTGGTAGTAGAAAATCTATTGAGCCATTTATTCGGCCACATCAAAGTAATGCTTCAGTTTACTTCAAGGACCCAGATGGTAACAGTTTAGAATTGATGTGTTATGTTGAAGTTCCTAATAATTTAAAACATATTACTGATAAGTTGTCCTTTGAGGATTGGGAGGAATTAACTAAAAGTAAATTAAAATGATAGATTGCATAATTAATTTATTTTCTTATGGAACTAACGGGTGCGTTAGTGCCATAAGAAGGCCGCCAATTGGCGGCCTTTTGAAAATATGTTTCTTACACTAATCGTACATAGTTGAACAAGAAAGTAAATTATGTGTTAAAAACCATTAGGGTAGATTTATCAATCTGTACTAAGAGTTAATTGTTTAGGAGAAATACCCCATTCTTTAGCTAAAAAAATTTTAACTTTCTTAAGCGAGGTATTATCTTTGGTTGATTGAGTTTCTTTAGGAGTTACACTAATGTCAATATTGTTTACAGGTTCTACTTTTGATTCATCTCTTCCTTCACTGCTTGATTCAAGTGATTTTGTTTTTATTAAAAATACTTCCACATCTTTAAATTTTGGTTTCTGACTGTCTAGTTCGTCAATAACTAAGTTGATATCTTGAATTTCATATTGATAATTTTCTATTAATTCTTTTTCAACAAGGTTTTTCATTTCAGCAGATAGAATTTCAGGAATAGATTCTACTTTCCCCTTATTAATTACCTCTTCTTTTTCCTTAATTGAATTTAATAATGAGTCCTTACTTACTGTATCTGAGGCTTTAATTGGATCAAAAATATCTTGAGGGGACAACTTATATAAATTTAAAATTGGACTTATTAAACAAACAATAATGACCAAAGAGAATACTAACCTAATAACATTCCGATAACTATTATTTGGTAGCATCATGTCAATAACAGTAATGAATAAAATTAATACAATAAGTTGCGATATCCAATTACTAAAAAAAGACAAGCTCGATAACCTCCTCAAAATAACTAATAATTTTTTATTGAAGTCTAAAAAAACAGAGAAGATCACAGTTATAAGGCTAGTACACTTTATGCTAAATATAGTTGTTTAATGTCTACTCTTCTATTTAAGCTAAGGATGCTTTACTTCAATAAGGGTGGTTGCTGAGGTAGCCTTTTTCTTATGGCACTAACGGGGCAGGTTAGTTCCATAAGGAAATGGATTATTTTACACTTATGAATAATTACTCTTTATTGTTATTATTTTCTTAAAGGTTCAAATTATTTTATTCTGATATCGTTAATTCACCATTAAGGAATGTGATTTACTGTGAGAGCAATAAATAAAATTAACTTAGTTACAAAGTTATTAATTTTTTTAATTTTTGTCTCTTTTAATACATATATTTGTTTTTATGCAAAAGACAAAACAGAAGGTATAGTTACTGCGTGTATAGGTACCTTTCTAGTGATTTTGGTTGCAACTATGGGATTTCTTCTAGATAGACGCAACCATATGTAATTATGAAAGATAAAGAGGATGAAAAAGATGAAAAAGGAAAGGCAAAAAAGAAGGTTTTTCAAAGGGATAATGATTGAAATTCGTGATTCAATCTTATATGAATTCGTTTTTAACCTCTTAACTCTTATTCCAAGAATGATAGTTCGTTTAGTGAAAAGTTTATTTTAACTAATTGTGTCGGAAGTAATTCTTAATGAACTAACGGGTGCGTTAGCTGAAGATCGAGCTGTCTTAAAGACAGCTTTTTCTTATGGAACTATCGGGGCAGGTTAGTTGAAGAACAGTAACAGAAAAGGTAGGGTAATTTGTAGGAGGTGCTAGTATTCGAGTTTTCTTATGTTTTTTTTATTTGTTTCTTTTAAGTGGTCTAGTAATGGGTTCAATGGAAAGTATTATTTTTACTGATATTTTTGGTAAGGCAGGTAAAGGTATTCCAACACTTTTTGCAATACCTTTACTTTATTTGATACGGGATCATTTTAAAGAGATAAAAGATCTGGATTTTGGAATGATGTTGTTTTTAAGTATTGCTTCTTTTACAGGACTTGCAGTCATCTTTGTTGTTTAGAGATGTTTTAAAAGGTGATTTTAAAATTTTCTTCTTGAACTAACAGGTGCTTTAGCTGAAAATCGGAGCTGTCTTTAAGGCAGCTTTTTCTTATGCAACTAATGGGGCAGTTTAGTTGAAGAAGGATTTTCATTCTCCTTTGCAGAAGGTAAGTCATGTATGTACATTTCCTTATGAAAGAAGGTTGTATTATGGAGTCTTATCCTTCTGAAATTGATTTCATTTCTCTATTTGAATGTCTTCCAGTAAAGAAAGATGATGATGAACTGTTCGAATATAATGAATCAACCTTCAGGTTCAAGGTTAATAAGTATAAATATGAGGTTATCGTTTGCCCGTTTTATAATCAACTTGGGTTATTAGTACAAGAAGGAAGTATGGTTATTGGAAGATATAACTTTCAAACGGTAAGTAAAATCGAAATACTTACCGATAAAAAGGATGAATCTTCTATACGGTTATTTTTAGATGGTGATAGAGAAAGGTTTTTAATGATTGTAGAAATTACCTTGAAACCGAACTTTAAGATTGAAATAAAAGAAACGTTTGCTTGATTACATTTAAGAACTGGCTGCCCAAACCGGGTAGCCTTTTTATAGAACTAAAGGAGCAGCATTCCTGTAATGAATGTTCTTAATGAACAAACGGGGCAGGTTAGTTGAATAAGAAAAAGGAATAATGAAAAGTAAAATAAGAAGTTGAGTAACATCACTAGAGGGGAGAAAGTAATATGGTTGATATAGATGACCGAACGGTGTTTGAAAATAACCGCATAGATTTTTGGGTTTGTGATTGTATAACAGAACCGGAGTATATGTATAGTGTTGACGGTGAATATGAAACAACTTTAATTGAATTCTGGAAAAACTACAATCGTTTTCCACTTAAGGTTATCCATAACTTTGTAAGGGAAATGGATGATTTAGATAACGATGATAAAGTGTATAGATACCAAATTGACGAGGTTCATTCGATAGATGAACTAAAACATATACTAGACGATGTTGGGTGGAAATTAACCTTGGAAGACTTTTTTATTACTAATTCGTCAAAGGAAATAAGATTTAAGAAAATTGATAGAGAAACATTAAAGGGTAAAATTCCGGCACAGTGCCCTCTATTCGAATTAGGTCCAGGCGATACTCTAACAGAAGTGATTATACACGGACATTCTTTTTTAGTTGGTACAAATGACTCTAATTTATCCACGAAAGAACAAGTCAAAAAAATTGTACTATCCTGAAAGCTATTCATAACTTTCGTTGTTGAACCAACGGGTGCGTTAGCTGAAGATCAGAGCTGTCTTTAAGGCAGCTTTTTCTTATGGAACTATCGGGGCAGGTTAGTTCACCAAGCTTTAATTAAGAAATATTCCCATTTCAAACTTATTTAGAGCAAGGTTATTTCTTGCTTTTTTCTTTGTGTTTTAAAGTTTTTTTATTCAAAAGGGATATTTTTTTATTGAAAAATAATACTTTTAGTGTAAAATTACACTAAAAGGGAGTATTTAGTATATATGGAAAAAGAAGAATTCATCAATTTAATATCAGGAAAAATGAAACTTGTCCGAACAGAACAAGGTTTTTCTCAAGATAAGATGTCTGAAATTCTAGGAATTTCAAAAAAAACACTAGTTCAAATTGAAAAAAGAAGAACAGAAGCCAATTGGACCACCGTTGTTGCATTTTGTGCTTTGTTTAATCATAGCCAATTGTTGATATCGTCAATTGGTGACAATCCAGTTGATTTTGTTCAGTTAATTGCTAGCAAAAATGGTGGTACGCCTAAAGAAAAAACACTGGGTGGTAAGATATGGTGGAAAGAAATCGAGTATAGAGGGGATTTTCGTTTGCAACAAAATTTGATTAGTAACCATTACCGTATATTGGATCAATATGATTATCGTTGGCATAGTTCTTTTGATAAAGAAGAGAGTTTAAGTCGATTAAATGAATTACAGGAGGTGGGGACTATCGAGATAGACAAAGGTATAGGGATGGGGATATATGAAGAATAAGATTTTGCTGTTGATTTAAAATAAAGTTTGATAATTTGTAAAAAAATTCGATTAAAACCCAGTATTTGAAACATTTAACTTATAACTTAAATATTATTGTTGATTTTGAATTGGAGGTGGGATTGATGATAAAAGCTAATATTCTTATACTTGGAAGTATAATTTTGGCTACCATATTAGGAATATTTGGTCAGGGAATTTCTTATTTTATGAATGAAAATATTGCGAAAATATACCCTATATACTATTTAACTGGCTTAACAATGATAAGTGTTTTCTTGTATTTAGTAACTTATATATCTATTAAAAAGCAAAAAATTGTAAAAGATAAATTTGGTGTATATCCCCTTGCAATTTGTGCCATAGGTCTACCGACTTCTCTTTGGTCATTATTTGTTTTAGCTATGTGGTGGGGTTAATGAAGAATCAGCAGAAGTTTCCTCAAAACAAACAGATACATATAAACTTGTTACTAGAGAGGAACAAGATCGTAGAGAAGGTATGGTAGCTGAAGGAAAAGTGTTACCACAGTTATAACAGCAGAAGAGCAAAATATGGTAGAAAATAGTTCAGCTCGACAAGGGTTTGTTCCACAAGAAAATGGGACAGGTTTCTATTTCGTAAAAGAGAAAAAAATTAAGTTTAGTTGTTAAATTAACAGGTGCTTTACTTCAATAAGGAAGGTTGCTGAGGCAGCCTTTTTCTTATGGCACTAACGGGGCAGGATAGTTCTATAAGGCATTTTTTTTTAGATTTTATTAACTCCAGGTATGTTAAAATGAATTAACAATATATGGATAAAGAAAGGGAAGGTTAGTTAATTGAATAAATACATAAAACCATTTTTAGTTTTTGAATGGATCACGGTATTAGGAGCATCAACAGTTGCTTACATACGTTGGGATTTTCCACTTTATATCTGTATAGGAATCGTTTTATTAGGTGTTATCCTTACTCTATACTTTTCAAAAGGATACGAAAAGAAATCAATTAATAAATCACAATAAACATAGAATCGAAGGATCTCTGATTAGAAGATCCTCTGCTGTTTGAAAAAATGTCTATTCTTATGCAACTAACGGGGCAGGATAGTTCATTACAGTTTATAATACAAGTAGACTTTGATTTAGATTGAGGAGATAAAATAATGCGTTCTTTTTTAAGAAAAGAATTTTGGGATGACAGAAATAAACCTATTCTGTTTATACAGTGGGTATTGACAATCTTTGCAATAATATTATATTTCCAAACTTATGACAGTATAGATTATTTTTACTCTGGAATTATAAGACTAATTGCAGGGATAATCACCCTTCTAATAGGAATTGAAAACTACATTGTTAAAAAAAGAGAATATATATTTTGGTTCATCCTAACGATAATGTTTTGTGGAATGGGGATAGACATATTAATGAACTAACGGGTGCTTTAGCTGAAGATCAGAGCTGTCTTTAAGGCAGCTCTTTCTTTATGCAACTATCGGGGCAGGTTAGTTGAGTAAAGAAATGGATATATACGTTAAGTTGTTAATGGAGGTGACAGGTGTAGACTTAAAATAAAATAGTACAGCTAAAAAAAATTAATAAAGTTGTGTCACAATCTATTTCATTTGGCACAGTAAACGAGGCATATAGTGGATATTGTTTTGGTAACAAGAAAACAGAATGAGTAACGCAGGAATTAATGTTATTTACACTTGGCTATGGGGGAACTTATGAAAACTCATTATTATTTAGGTTGGTTTAATAATTTTTTTCCAGATAATCTGGGCAGGGTGTTACAGGAGGATATAACTGATAGAAAATCGCTTGCTATGATTAGCTCGAATCCATTATTTTTTGAGGATGATGGTGCTACTGAACGCTCGTGGTTTGACCAGGCTGGCATTATGTTTGATGAATATCATTTAATTAATTATCGCGTACAGAAGGAAGATGCCCAAACCTTAATTCAAAATGCTTCAGTTATTTTCTTATTGGGTGGAAATACTCTTAAACAAAATGGGTTTTTAATGGAATATGAATTGTCGGATTCGATTAAAAAAAGCAGAGCCATTGTGATGGGATCAAGTGCTGGTGCAATCAATATGTCCGCTAAATGGTTATGTTCGAAAAACTTTGGCTATAAAGTTGAAATAAGCTCTGTTTACGATGGAATCGGCCTTGACGATTTTTCCGTCCTGTCTCATTTTGATCTTGAAAATAACATTGCATTGGTTCAAGGCGAACTGTCTCCCTTATCGGAAGAAATTAATATTTATGCGTCTAACAAAGATTGTGCAATACGTGTAAAGGGAGACAAAATCGACATTTTAGGCAATGTATATTTAATTTCCCGTTCAAAGATTCAGAAATTGGATGAGACGCTCTAGTAATATATAAAACCAATCCGATTTGTGAAATATTGTACTTAAACTAACGGGTGCGTTCGTATTATAAGGTTAGCCAGTTTTTACTGGTTGACCTTTTTTTAATAGAATCTATTATATCAGTAGCCAGGGTAGGACGTACGGGTGCGTGGGACTTGATCCCGTGAACTAAACAGTCCGCCCCCTATTTGTAGAAACATGTTTGAGGCTGGTTGGGACGTAGATCTCGTATAACAAGCGAAGCTATGACACTACATGGAGGACTAGGGGTACTGGTAAGTATGTAGAGGAGGGAAAAACAATGAATCCAGTTGTTGGTCTGGATGTGGCAAAAGGAGAGAGTCAAGTTCAGGCATTTTTAGATCAATCTAAACCGTATGGGAAGAGCTTTTCAATGAAGCACATCAAAGAGGAATTAGATCATTTTTTAGACTTTTTAAAAGAGATTGAAGAGGTGACAGGGCAGATGCCTATGGTCATTTTAGAATCTACAGGGCATTACCATACTCCTGTTATTCAATACTTGGAGGAACAAGGGATTCTATATATCTTACTAAATCCGATTATTTCTTATCAGGCAAAGAAGACCAGTTTACGGAAGGTAAAAACAGACGCTATCGATGCGTACCAGTTGTGTGTGCTGTATTACAAAGAGGATTTTGAACCTCATAAAATTAGAGGAATTCAGCTATTAGACCTTCGGAATTTGTCCAGACAACAGGAAATCGTAACGAATATGTATGTGGAAGCTAAACTTCAGTTTCACACCATTTTAGATCAAGTGTTTCCTGAATACCGGAAGGTTTTTGGGGATCTATATTCAAGGGTTTCTTTATTGATATTAAAGGAATATCCCACTTCAGAGGTGGTGTTAACAGCCGGGGAAAGTAAACTAGCAGAGAGTGTTATAGAGTTCTGTCCTAGCCGATCGGGTCAATGGGCATGGAAAAAAGCCAAAAAAATAATGGACTCCGCATCTCGAAATCCATACCAAAAAAATGTGTATCAAAGTCACGTAATCAATCTTCGTATGTATATTGAGTTGCTTTTTCATTACCAGGGACACCTCTCTGATTTGGAAGATCGTATAGTGGCCCTGGCAAATGAAATTGAGGAATATAAGATCATCCAATCGATTCCAGGTATCGGAGAAAAAATCGCAGCCACAATTATTTCTGAAATTGGTGAAATCGATCGGTTTAATCATCCGAAAAGACTGGTTGCCTTCGCTGGAATAGATCCAAGTGTTCACTCATCGGGTAAGTATACGGCAACCATTAATCGTATTACTAAAAGAGGTTCGAGCAGACTACGTCATTCCCTGTATCTTGCCGTGCTATGCGGCATAAGGAGTTCAAGAAACAAAAAGCTTAAAGCTTTCATTGATAAGAAAAAATCAGAAGGAAAGCCAGCCAAAGTGGCGATCGTTGCCTGTATGAATAAACTTCTTCATTGGATTTACGCTTTATTAAAGAGAAAAGAAGCATTCCTAGATTTAGCCTGATTAACGGTTTTGTGAAACAGAGAAAAATCCTTCCAAAAGGGTTTTGGAGGGTTATTTGTCATGAACAAAAATAGTATATCATAAGGGAAATGAAAATTTTAGAGAAAGATATTGACATCCTATTAGCTGGTTTAGTTCTTTAAGAAAAGGTAAAAAAAGACGATTCCTTAACGTAAAGGAGATCGACTTTTTAGGTTGATATTTTCTTAGCGAATAAAATTTCCGAAATGGGCGGTATAGCATTGTAGCTACCGTTTGTAAAAGTACCCCTTTATAAACATTCTATAATTACCATTGAAATGGGGGTATTTTTACTAGTATCTAGGCTATTTTTTTCCCTAGAGAGGTAGAATGAGATACAACATTAATATAAATATAAATATAAATATAAATTAATAATTCAACCAAGGGATGGTTAAAAATTAATAAAAGCATACGTTGGTGATTTATACCATCGTATGCTTTATATTTCATTCACTTTTAGTTAATAAAGGAATCTAATTTTAATTATTAATATTCGTTAAAAAATTGCTGAATTTTTTTTGGATCATCTGTTTTTGTTAATGCAAGCATCGTCAAAATGCGTGCTTTTTGAGGATTAAGTGAGTCCGCTGTAACAAAATTATTTTCATCGTCAATCTTTTCTCTCGTAACAATACCATTTCCTACACGGCTAGAGCGAGTAATAATCACGCCTTTTTTGACAGCGTCTTTAGCACCCTCAAAAGCAGTATCGGAAGTTAAACCGTTTCCTTCACCTGCTATTATGATCCCTTTAGCTCCTGCTTTCACAGATGCATCGTAAAAATATCTACTATCATTTTGATAGCTATAAATAATGTCCACTTGAGGAAGTTTATCTAGTTTTGATATATCAAACACCGATTTGGTTGTATGTTTACGTGTGGGTTCATTGTAGAAAAATATTTTATTACCTGCGATTGCTCCTAAATAGCCTTGTTCCTCAGATTGAAATGTATCTGTCATGGTAGTATTGGTTTTAGTTATATAACGTGCAGAACCTATCCGGTCATTTAATGAGATTAAAACACCTTTGTTCTTAGCATCTTTACTAGCAGCAATTTTTACAGCATTATATAAGTTTAAAGGTCCATCTGCACTTATAGCTGTAGCCGGTCTCATTGATCCAACAATTACGACAGGTTTGTTGCTTTTTACGACCAGATTCAGAAAGTAAGCAGTTTCTTCTAAGGTATCTGTTCCATGCGTTACGACAATTCCATCAACGTCTTTAGATTTTAATAACTCATTAATTCGTTTCGCCAACTTTAATAAGGTTTTATTATCCATATTGTTACTGCCAATATTGGCGATTTGTTCACCACTCACATTTGCTACTTGTTTTAATTCAGGAACAGCTTTAATTAGTGTTTCAACACCAAGTGCACCTGCTTGATAACCAGTTGTGTCAGTATTGGATGTAGCAGAGCCTGCAATCGTTCCACCAGTAGCTATAATTTTCACATTGTTTAACTTGGGATTTGTTGAAGCTGCTTCTACTTTCTCTTCTTTTGGACTACTATTTGCTGAGCTATGGATAGCAGTGATAGATCCAGAAAATAATAGTGTAACTAATAGAAACGTGATTCCTAGATATTTTCTCATGTTCATGTCTAGTTAACTCCTTCTATATTAAATTATGTACGACACATGAAAATACTATCATAACTAGATATTACTTACAATAAATACAATATATATATGTTATGTTATCTTACGTGAATTTTGATGTGTTGGAAAAAACCCCATAGAAATATAGAATTACTATACGACATTCTGAAGATATCTTGTTCTTACTTCAATATTCATGGGAAGTATTACATTGATTAAATTTGGAGAGAGAGGAGTGTGAAGTGAGTATAGAAAGAATTTCCGATAAGCACCTTGTTGTTGGAGTGGATATTGCCCAACAATTACATGTGGCTAGAGCAGTGAATTTCCGTGGAATTGTAGTCGGAGATCCACTTGCATTTGAAAATAATGAAGATGGATTTGCTAGTTAATGGATGGATAAGCTTCAAAGATTAAATAAACTGGAGGCAGCCATCGTGGGAATGGAACTTACAGGCCATTACTGGATTAATCTTTCAAAATGGCTATTTAAACAAGGAATTGTGGTAGGAACGGTAAGCCCTTTCTTAGTAAAAAGGCATAAAGAAAACCATGATAATACTGAGTATGAAAATTTATAATTGATGTGTATATTTACGTATTATTATGTAGTTCATAATATAAATTAAATCTATGTTATTAGAATAAACTTGAAAGCGAAATGAAGATTGATTCACAACCAGGGGCAGGCACTTTGGTGTTTATAAAAGTTCCCTATCATTTACAAATTTTTGAGAATAAGAATAGGCATTTAAATAAATTAGGAGGAAGAAGCCGTTGAAGACTAGTATCACCATTATCGATGACCATCAGCTTTTCCGTGAAGGCGTTAAGCGTATATTAGATTTTGAATCCTCCTTTGATGTTGTTGCCGAAGGCGATGACGGAAGCGAGGCTATGGATCTTGTTAAAACACACAAACCAGATGTTGTTATCATGGATATCAACATGCCGAATATGAACGGTGTCGAAGCGACTAAAATGCTTGTAAACCGTTACCCTGAAACGAAAGTCATCATTTTATCGATTCATGATGATGAAAACTATGTACAGCATGCATTGAAAACAGGAGCACAAGGTTATCTCTTGAAAGAAATGGATGCAGATGAGTTAATTGATGCTGTTCGTGTAGTCGTAGAAGGTGGCTCATACCTTCATCCAAAGGTAACCCATAATCTAGTCAAAGAATATCGCCGTTTAGCTGCTGAAGAGGGGGCTGATCGTGATTCAGTGCATGCTGTAGAAATCAGAAGACCGCGTCACCTATTGACTCGACGCGAGTGTGAAGTTCTTCAACTTTTAGCAGACGGAAAAAGCAACCGTGCCATCGGCGAAACTTTATACATCAGTGAAAAAACAGTAAAAAACCATGTGAGTAACATTCTTCAAAAAATGAATGTAAACGACCGTACACAAGCTGTTGTTCTAGCTATTAAAAAAAGCTGGGTAGAAGTGAAATAATTTACCTTATGATAAGTCCAGCTCTTCAGTTTTCGCAATGCTTGCTGAAGAGCTGGACTTTTTCATGAAACGGGCCTTAGAAGCAATTCTAAATGCTCGTTTTTTTTTTGAGGTTATATTGTTGTTTTGAAAAAATTGGACTTTTTCACTGTTTTGGAGTCCTTCACTTGTTTTAAACATGGAAATCTACTATTCCGAACTGTGTCCTTCCTTCTTCTCTTCCCTTCCCTAATTAGTGGAAAGCAGGTTTATCTCTAGGTTGGAACTCCCTGAGTTTAAAATTTCTAAAATGGAGGTTATATAGCATTGTTGCTACTGTTCGTAAAAGTACACTTTTACGAACGGTTCTTTTTTAATAATATCCCATATTTTAACGTTCGTTAAAGATGGAAAATGATTTATGGACGTTCGTGGTTTTACATCCACTTTTACGAACGTTTATTAAAGAATAAGACGAAAAAATAAGAAAGGAGTAAAAAAATGGATTTGAATGATCGTAGACTAAAAATAACAAATTTAAGATAAAAGTAGTATAAACAATAACGATTAATGTTATAACAATTATAACTTATTTTGAAGGAGGAATGAATAATGGCTATTAGGAAATTAACTAAAGTCGGCAATAGCTTGGGTATTACGTTTCCAATGGAAATGTTGAAAACTGCAAATTTAGCTTTTGGAGACGAATTAGAGGTTGAGTTCAAGGGTGAAGAAATCATTTTAAGGAAGAATAAAAATGTGAAATTGCCTAAAGGTGTAGATGCAGAATTTATGGAAATGTTATCAGATGTTATTAAAGAACATGACGAAGCATTCAAGGGATTGGTGGATAGATAATATGGCGTTGGATATTATCTATCTTTCCACTAATCAAATTATTGCTATCAATGCCATTCAAATAAAAGTTTATTCCCCTACTGAACAAATCGGAGTGAAAGATCCCGGTCTCCTTGATTCTGCAGTGAACAGACCCAGACAAACTGTTTTCGAGAATGATGCTTACCCATCTATTCATGAAAAGGCTGCAGCATTTTCGAATCCATTTCAAAAAATTATGCTTTCCACAACGCAAACAAGAGGACAGCACTCGCTTCCCTTATTATGTTTCTGAAGATCAATCATTATCAATGGATAATGGGAATAGAAGAAGAACAAAATTTTGTTGTAGATGTCGTTAACCATAAGTATGATTTTAAAGCTATCTCAAGAATCATCCAAGAAAACATAAAGGCTTTATAAAAGGTTTCGTTCATGGAGCATTTAAGCCAATTTGGTTTTTATCGACGGTTGGTAGCAATTCATGCTGAGTTTTGGTTTACAATAAGTGATTATTCTAAAAATGGGGGGTCAAGTCATCAGAATGACTTGGTCCCTCTTTTGATCTTCTATTTCTTTATAAAAAGAAGTGGCTAAGTAATACCGTAAATTGGATGTAACAATTTTAATCATCATCTCTTTTGGTCATAAGAGCCTTATAAGACTTTTTTCAATTTACCTAATAATTTTTTAATAATTGATTTGGAAGTCTGTATAGACGTCTGAATAAACTACTTGCAAGGTATGGAAGTTTTTTTTATATCTTCAATCTTTCAACCATTATCGAAACGGATCTTTAAAGGGCGTGCCATCCAATTGGAATCCAAAAATCAGCAAAAACTTCTCTGAATATGACGACTTTCTTCTATTATATATACTCCCCAAATACATCTGATTTCCACAAATGAATCGCATGGCGTTCTTTTTCAAAAACCTTTTCCAAATAAATTTCTGTAGTGGATAGCTGCTCATGGCCCAGACTCTTCATTATCTGATAGACATCGACTCCATTTAAGTGAGAAATGATGGCGAAAGCATGCCTAAATGTATGAGGACCTATGGAAGAAGAACGAAACTTCAAAAAAGGCAATCCACTCTCTTTAATGGCTTTTGTTATGTATTGAGACAAATAAGAGGGAGAGTAGGCACGGCCGGTATTGGTCGTAAAGAGCGGGTCGTCTCCTTCTGCTGCGTCTATACCGTCGATTCCTCTAGCTGAACGGAACATTCGAATACTATTCATTCCTTTTTCTTTCAATGGTATTTGCCTTTTTTTATTTCCTTTACCTAGAACCTCTAAAAAGTACGTGCTGGTAATGGAATCATATTGAAGATCCTTGACTCGGAGTCGTGTAAACTCTTCATTACGCATGCCTGTCATCGTTAGAATATGAATAATCGAAAAAACGATGGGGTGGTTGATTTCCCTGAAGTAATCAAGTAGCTGAATGACTTCCTTTGGTCCCAAATCACGGTTAGGACGATCATCTTTACGAATACTTATTTTAAAGAAACCTTCATGTATGGGTTCAGTGATATAGCCCGCTTCGAACAGGAATTTCAAAAAACTCTTGATGATGGTTGTCTTTCTGGATAATGTGGCAACCGAATACGCTCCTTTTGTTAAGACATAAGGACTTTTTTCCGATAACCATTCCTGATATCTCCGAATGTGCCGGGTAGATAGAGATTTAAAAAGGGAACCGTCCACAACTTTTTGCAAGTCCACATTGATTTCCGCCGAATAAGTGAGTAATTGTTCAATAAATTGAATGAGTTCTCGCTCATAGGCTTGGACGGTGCGGGTGGACTTTTCATGTTGCCGTTTTAAATGCTCTCGCCGTTTAAGAAACCACTGTAGCATGTCTATATCGTTAAAGTCTGAAAAAGGATGATGCCCATCCTTTTCTGCCGTATCTAATCGTTCTTGTAACGTGTGGATCGAAATGTCTGAAAGACTTTTTTTCCATGCACTGCTCTGAATCTCTTTCGTTTTATCTATCAGTTCATGCATACCTGTATCCCTCACTTTTATAATCCACCTACCAATAATATAAAGTATATATTTATTATTTTTCTTTTTTATGGTTACTCATTACATTATATCAAACTACAAGAGTTAATTAATTATGGAAAACCTAAATAAATTCTATATTTATTTATGTAAACCTTAATTAACTATATAAGTAGATTCAAAAATTATAATAATAATGTAAGATTTAAATAATAAATTTATAATGGTAAATATAAGATGAATCTAAAATTATACTTATTTAAATTAATATTATATATTATGATAGATATATGAAATAAATAGTTAATCATGAGATAGATAGACATATAACAATTAAAGATAAGATATGAAAGGTAAATAGACAAATAATGAATAAACTAAACCATGAAAAAAACACACAAACTACATCCTATGAAATTGGGGAATCTGTTTATGTTCTTCAAACATGTACGGAAGAAGAAGACGCAGAGAGTTTTTACTACTTTAAACAATTTGAAAAAAAAGAAGGAGTGATTTTGGAAGTAATCGAATACCCACGTCTCCAATATCGTGTAAAATTTGGCGAGGCGGAAGCAGTCTTGTATCATGAGGAATTGACGAATGGGACCCAACGAGATTTTCCAATAAAATTAACGGTTAATCAAGAAGGATGGGAGGAGGATAAAGTGGAATGGTATACACAAAAAGAAGTAGCTGATTTATTAGGAGTATCCAAGGCAACTGTCTATCATTATGGAAAACAGAAGAAAATCATTAAAATTCTGGATCCACATCGATTACATAAAGAGGCACGATATGAAAAAACGGAAGTCGATCAATTAGTGTATGAAAAGCAATCTTTACCTACAGGTATGAGTCCAAATGATGTTGCAAAGAAATTGGGATTATCTGTACAAAGTGTTTATAAGTATATACAAGATGGTTCGATAAAAGCTAAGGCCGTCCCGTATGGTGATGAAAGAATCACTTATGTAATTTCGGAAACAGCCTATCATGAAGCAGAGAAATCACTCAAACCATCTGAAACACAGCGACCAAAAAAATATGAATATTATGATTCAAAAAATGACATTGTTTTGTATCAAAGATTTCATTCAACTAAAATACCCGAGGCACGTGTGGTTCGCAATGAAGATAATGTATTTGGTTTCTACCTACCCAATATCCAAAAGTGGTTGACGTATGAAGAAGGAGTTAAAAATTATGCATTAAAGCCATCATACTCGATCCACCAACCTACTTTAGATTATAAAGGCTATGTTGAGCTTCAGGTACCAAAAAACGAAGTTGTATTTTATCCCTTCATTGATTATTTATATAAAAACTGGGGTGTTGAAAACGTAAGAATGAGAGAGCAAGATAGTTCAGTTTTACTCTTCATTCGGGCAGGGGAAAGACCGTTAATGCCAGAAATGATTAGTATTGCTGATATCTTACCGTATTTAACCAATGGAGAAATGCACCATGAAGATGATACTTTGATATTACGTAGTCCAAATAGAAAAACTAGTTTTGAATTACCTAATAATTTGTTAGAAACGATTTCTGATTTAGCTGAACAAGAAGGGATTAGTATCAGTAAATGGGTCGAGCAAAAATTATCGTCGATAATTAAATAACTATCCCATTTGCGTTTGTCCTTCGAGCTATAAAATGTAAATATTTGTTATAGGTTAATGGGGATGGATTTGATGGGCTTAAATCTTGAGAGGCAAAAACCTCCAAAAAGAAGGAAGTGTTAAACGATGAATTTACAAATTGTTATGCAGGAGCTTGAAGCTCTCGGCAAGGAACGAACCAAGAAAATTTACGAATCCAATGGTGCGCACGAGCCGCTTTTTGGCGTGGCTACAGGCGCTATGAAGCCAATCGCCAAGAAAATAAAGAACAATCAACTTTTGGCTGAGCAGCTTTACGCCACAGGAAACTACGACGCAATGTACTTTGCAGGCATAATTGCAGACCCAAAAGCAATGGAAGAGGCGGATTTTGAGCGTTGGATGGATGCGGCGTATTTTTATATGCTGTCCGATTATGTAGTTGCAGTAACTTTAGCTGAAACAAATATTGCACAAGACGTTGCCGATAAATGGATCACAAGCGGTGAAGAGCTGAGAATGTCAGCGGGATGGAGTTGCTACTGCTGGCTTTTGGGCAATCTCCCGGACAGTGAATTTTCCGAAAGCAAAATTGCTAATATGCTTGAAAATGTGGAAAATATGATTCATGATTCTCCAGAACGAACTAAACACGCTATGAATAATTTTATATACACAGTGGGGATTTCATATTTGCCGCTACATGAAAAGGCGGTCGAGACCGCAAAGGCAGTAGGCCCAGTAGAGGTCAAACGGGACAAGAAAAAAAGCAGTTTCCTACTCGCCTCCGAAAGTATTCAAAAGGCAGTAGATAAAGGGCAGCTTGGGTTCAAACGCAAAAATGTAAGATGTTAAAAAATTGCCTTGCATCGCGAGCGATCTTCAATTAGGTGTTGTGGCTACAATAGTGATGGATTAATTAGTAGAATAATCTGGATAAGGTATACCTCTATAGACAATCTTTGGAATTGTTTTCTCTCTATTGTTTCCAGATAAATATAATAAAAATAAATTAAGATAATCTTCCAAAAGTAAGCATTAATTAATCAACATAAGTAAGGTAAAGAAATGGATAGCCGTTATAAAGCGTAATCAAAAAAAACCAATCTGAATAAACGAATCCAGATTATCATAGATCTGGATTTTTTTTGATCTCATCAAGCTTTCTTATGAATCTAACTCTGCTAAGAAAAATGCCTTTTTCCCAATGAAAACCTAATTGCAATAACTTTTAATCTCCCTACTATTATACTCTAATTGTTCTTTATCTCCTTTTCTTACCTCTGATAATCCTTTTTATAGATGTAAATGCTATCAATTGATTATACGTTACATGGAATTAGTTTTAGAGCAGTACTTTTTAATAGGAATAACTATAAGTTTTTTTGTAGGAAAATGTCGATATTTGCGAATATCTTTATCGTCATTTCTGAGATATTATTATATTGTATGGTCTTTAATACATTGAAGTGATAATGCAACCTTTATGTCGGTGCTCAACTTAGTGAGTGGGGGAAATTAAATGAGTGTAATCATCGAGAAGAACCGAGTGGAAAACTATACTCATATGGAAGATGTAATGTTGGTTGGGAAAATACAAAATGGTGATGAAGATGCACTGAACTATTTAATCAAAAAATACAGATGTGTTGTCCAATCCAAAGCTATGAATTATTTTTTAACGGGTGGAGATAAGGAAGACGTCTTTCAAGAGGGTATGATTGGACTATTTAAGGCCATTCGCGACTATAAGGACTGCAAAAAATCGTCTTTTAGGTCATTTGCGGAGCTGTGCATTACCAGACAAATCATAACGGCTGTTAAAGCCGCTATTCGCCAAAAGCATTCTCCATTAAATAATTATGTTTCATTGTATAGGCCTATCTATCAAGGAGAGTCGGAACAATCCCTAATTGAAATAATCCCTGAACAGAGACAAATCGACCCTGTCACAATCCTAATAAAATCAGAAGAAATTTCTGATATTGAACTAAATTTAGCGGAAGTCCTTAGTGAGTTGGAAAGTAGAGTTGTGGACTTATACCTGGAAGGACAAACTTATTATGAAATATCAAAGAAACTTAATGTTCAAATAAAGACGGTCGATAATGCACTTCAACGGGTTAAAAGGAAGTTAGAGCGGTATTTGGAGTCAAGGAACTTGGAAGAATAATACCTAAATCGAGCATATTGTCGCCGTAAATACACCGGATAGGATTTGTTTTAAATGAACCCTGATCTGGTAATTAATCATCTAATATTGACAAAAAATTCGGGAAATACAACCAGTTTAACATTGATTTACTTAATATTTCGAAGTGTATACAATGTTGTGATGAAAAAAAGGATGAAGAAAGATATCAAAATGTAGCAAGTAATTAAAAAAACTTACTAATATAATTGAAAAAGACTATAAAATTTCTTTATGCAATTGCTGCAAAGCCTAAAATAAGGGGAACCAGAGCCAAAGAAAGCGTATATAATACGCTTTTTTGCGTTCAACTATCGTTCTGAAGGTGTTCCACAATATGGACAAGGACAGTAGGAGTCACACTGGAGGTTTTTGAGACCTCAGTTCTTCCTTTAAATTATGCCCTTAAATATAAAGGTGGGAAATCGCTCCATTTTAATTGACAAGCTTTTACCTTTAGACTAAAATGTTTCCTTGAGGAAAGTTTTTTATATCAGTGCATATTATGTGGTTAGAGTGAAGTGTGGTAAATAATCACTTTATTTTTTTTTATTTTTAATGTTGCCCTTGGTAAACATTATTAGTTTATAGAAAAATATTATTTGCGAAGGAGAGGTTTATAATGATGCCCGCACTTCCGGGTAAGAGTTTGTTTGTATCCTACCATGGTAATGAAGCGGTAAAAACGTAAGCTTTCAATTGCCCAAGGTAAATTGGTTGGGGG
The DNA here is from genome assembly GCF_030348345.1 of Peribacillus sp. NJ4. NCBI lineage: Bacteria > Bacillati > Bacillota > Bacilli > Caryophanales > Bacillaceae > Peribacillus > Peribacillus sp. NJ4. The sequence goes on along the minus strand of NZ_JAUCFQ010000007.1, from coordinate 81,175 downwards.
TATAGGTCCAAATGGAGCAGTGATTTTTCTAGATGATCCTTTTGTTGGAATAGACGGGACCAAAGACAATAAAAGTCAGTTGTGAAATTTTGTTTACCAGTGATAACTATTTATTTAAAAGGAGGATTTTATAATGTTTGTTAAGTTTATAAGAGAAAATGTTTACGCGTCATTTATGCTAACAATACTTCGTATTTTTATAGGGTGGCAGTGGTTGAATGCAGGGTGGAGTAAAATAACTAGTGGGAAATTTGATGCATCTGGATTCATTACAGATGCAATAGGGAAAGTAACTGGTGAACACCCATCTGTTCAATCTTGGTGGGCAGACTTTCTAGGTATGTTTGCATTACCAAATGTAGGAATATTCAATATTCTAGTTCCCTGGGGTGAATTTTTAGTCGGACTTGGACTACTTTTAGGCACTTTTACAACTTTTGCTGTATTAATGGGAGTACTAATGAACTTCTCCTACATGTTCTCAGGAGCAACGAGTACAAACCCACAGATGGTTTTAATTGAAATATTTATCCTTGTCGCAGGCTTTAATGCAGGGAGAATAGGTTTAGATCATTGGATAATCCCATTCTTAAGAAAACAAATTTTAAGAAAAAAGGAACAAGAAATCACTATGCACAGTGCTTAGAGATAAAGTATCCAATCATAACTCTACAACATATAAGAGTGAAGAACTAAATACAAATAAATTAAGTTGCTAATCATAGAATCTACAATAAAAATGTATAATGCGAGATACAAACTCAGTTCCAAAGTAAGAAAGGAACTGAGTTTTTAATTATGTTAAATTTATTAGCGTAGTTCGTAAAAATACACATGCAAGAACAGTGGCGTTTTTTTTTTTCCTGAAACAGCCATTTTTTCCGCTCCGTTAAATTACAAATAAGCTATATAATGAACGTATAACAAACGGAATGTATGTAAAGGAATATTGTAAAAGCACAGGAGTTCCAGTTAAAAATTAAATAATATAAATTTGGTGATGGACTGATAAGCTGGTTTATTACATAAATTCGAAATAGAAAATTCTAAACTGAATAGGTACGTTATTTGAAATCCGAGGCTGCCATTTGGTGGCTTTTTGCTTAATGAACTAAAGGGGCAGCATGACCGACATCCACCTCATGGAAAGGTTGAACGAAGGAATGTAGGAGCATCGACTCTGTGAGACATGGGAGGGTAGACCTCCATGAGACATGTGGATATCCTAAAGTGAGATCATAACAATGCTTAAACCAATTTTCTCCTATAATCGGCTAGTTTAGCATACACATTTTTCGATAAATCCCTATCCTTGAGGAGTAATGCCGAGCTTACATAGATAACGGTTAATGATATGACTATGAAATCCTAAGAATTTAGAGAAATCGTGAGATTGTGTTTAGTTTATTGAGGGAGTTTAGTTCATTAAATAAAATGGTAATATAAGTTACTTCTTGGTACAAAACTGACCATCTTTTTACGTAATGTGATTCTGTTCAAGGCCAAGAGGGTTGGGTACAGTGCATCTGTCCACTTTCCTATACTGGGTACAACCAATTATTTACAAATCCTGATTTATGGTTTATATTGTACATAATATCCCAAATTGGGTGGTTGATAGTGAGTTTTGTAAATATTGAAATTAATCTATAAAAAAAGCCATATACCTGTACGCTAAGGACTTTGGCTTTTTTCGAGTCGAATTAATGTTGAAAGGTACAAAAAGTCTAATAGATTTTGTTTAACATACTTAAAAAGTATAGTAATTTTAAAATCAGGTATTAACTCCAGATAATCCTATCAGAAGATTGGGACATCTAAAATCAGGAGAGTGAACATGTCAAATTCTTTATTTATCGAAAAAGGCTTAGATAAGGAATGGGCAGAATTGATATTATATGCCCGAGAGTTAGGTATATCTATTGATGAAATTAGAGAATTCTTAAATAAATCGCAATCTTCGGGACCTGAATAAGGTCTTTTTTATTTCTTAAGAAGACCCTGCTCAATCGTTTTAAAAAAAGAGGAGAGCGTTAATTAATTAGTCTATAGATTAGGGTTGACTGGATTAAGGTCAGTATCAGTATTGACACTTCCTAACCATTTTCATTCTTTGTGGTGAATCGCCGATTTTGGCGATTCATGGATGGCTAACGGGTGCGTTAGTTGTTTAAGGAACACAAAAATGATCAATTTAAAAATAATCCAAATAAATATTAAAAGGGCAAGTTTTAGTTAATCTTTTTTCAAAACATGCCCTTTCTATTTATTCATTTATCAAGGTTGGTTGTATTAATGTAATCAAACTTTGTTTCAAATCTACATTTAGATCCTATGTATAAGAAATGAAACATTTCCTTATAAAAAAGCCTTGAAAATCAATATGAGAATGATGAGTATCAAGACGAAGCAGACGAAGACGAGGATAGTCATTTTATGCAAAATATAGCTGTGAGATTAATATGGAACAACAAGCAACCACCTATACAATATTAATAGAGAAGAGGAATACCTTATGAAAATACGTAGTCAAATTACATTTACAAGTCTGGCTCTATTAATAACTGGAAGTTCCCTGCTATACACATCGCCAACCTCAATTGTAAAAACAGAGCCCACTCTAAATGTATCTAGTTCGTTACAAACAAGCACTCAACGAGATCATAATTCCGTCAAGCAAGCAATGCGGGATACATTGCAACTTGGATTCCCGGGGATACTTGCTAAAACTTCTGAGGATGGAAAAACGTGGGGTTATGCCGCTGGAATAGCGAATCTGAGCACCAAGAAACCAATGAAAACAGGTTTTCGCTTTCGCATTGGCAGCGTGACAAAGACGTTCACCGCAACGGTTCTACTTCAATTAGCTGGAGAGAACCGCTTGAATCTAGACGACTCCATCGAAAAATGGTTGCCTGGTGTCATTCAAGGAAACGGATATAATGGTAATCAGATTACCATCCGGCAGATATTGAATCATACAAGTGGTATCGCTGAATACTCAAGGTCAAAAGACGCTGATTTTATGGATACAAAAAAATCGTATACGGCTGAAGAAATAGTGAAGATGGGTATTTCTCTGCCCCCAGACTTTGTCCCAGGAAAGGGCTGGTCTTATTCAAACACAGGATACGTATTACTGGGTATTCTTATTGAAAAAGTAACCGGAAACAGCTACGCGGAAGAGATTGAAAATCGGATTATTGAACCGCTTGAATTGTCGGATACATTCCTACCTGGCAATTCAAGCGTTATTCCAGGTACCAAGCATGCTCGGGGATATTCCCAACCAGACGAAGCAAGTGAGATAAAAGACGTTACTTATTATAACCCAAGTGCAGGTAGCTCGGCTGGAGATATGATTTCTACTGCTGATGACTTAAATAAATTCTTCTCTTCCTTACTTGGTGGCAAATTACTGAAGGAACAGCAACTAAAACAAATGCTTACTACAGTTCCTACAGGAAGAGCAGGAATTGATGGATATGGTCTTGGAATATTTGAAACTAAGCTTCCAAACGGTGTCTCGATATGGGGACACACAGGTGGCATTCTAGGGTTTTCTACTATTGCTGGAGGTACACTTGGAGGCAAGCATACGTTGGCCGTCAGTTTGAACAGTTTGGGTAGAGATAACAGTCCTAATCCTTTTAAAAATATTTTACTGGCTGAATTTAGCAAGTAGGCAAAAAGGAAAAACGGAAAAATTTTGTCATAGTTTTTATAGTTAAAAATATACCTTTCTGGTTCAAAAGACCCAACTTACTTTTTGGAAACAGTTAGCTATTTAGCAAGAAAAAATAAAAAAACTACGATCTGTAGCTTTGTAAAAAAGTTTGATTATTTATAATAAAGATTGATAATTTATAATACAGTTCGATCAAAATCATCTCTCCTCTATAGATTTCTTATAGGTGAGATGATTTTTTTATTGGATATTTATGTTAAGGTCACTATAAAGATTGTGAAGAAATGTATTTAAACTAACGGGGCAGGATAATACAAAAACAAATTTGTATATGTTATATTAACACCGTAACTTATTAAAATTCTTTAATAAGTTTATATTTTTAGGTGGTGAATCTAGTGAATGAGTTAGTAGCTACTCCAAAATCTATTAAGAAGATAATCCTTCGTGGTATTCGTACAACTCTTTTAGAACTTGGAAGTGCAACAAAAGTTGAACTCAGCCATACATTAGGAATTAGTTTCCCGACTATAAGTAAGTTCCTAGCACAGATGGAGAAGGATGGGGAAATTATTTTAGTCGGTTTAGACGGTTCTAGTGGTGGGAGAAGAGCAAAAAGATATAGATACAATCCCGAGCATATGTTAGGTCTGGCAATATTTCTAGAGAAAACAGAGACGAATTATACAATTTTTAATTGTGTGGGAGAAGTAAAGGAACAAGGAAAAGCGCCGAGTGTATTAATGGATGATGGTTTAAATTTATTAACTACGTGCATTGAAAACATAATGACTAAATATTCGAAAATCAATTCTATGGCAATAGGCGTTCCTGGTTCGGTTGATAGTGGCCGGATTTTTTATATACCAGGATACGAGCAGTTTCAAAATTTTGATTTAAAAGGATATTATGAGGAGCAATTTTCTATACCTGTCGTAGTAGAGAACGATATGAATGCTGCTGTTCTTGGATATCACAATAATAGGGGAATTAAGGACAAGCAATCCCTTATATATTTGTATTCTGGTCAAAATGGCCCAGGTGCAGGAATTATGATAAATGGCGATGTGGTGCGAGGAAGTACTTTTTTCTCAGGAGAGGTTTCATTCGTCCCTCAGTATAATGACCGAAATTTTCGACAAGCTTTGGAAAATGGAAATGGACCTAAAAAAGTAACTATTTGTGAGGATTATGAGATTGATGCAATTAGCAGGTTAGTAGCCTCGTTTGTAGCTATCATTAACCCTCATACCATCATTTTTAGTAACGATGAAGTTGAAAAAGTTATATTAGACAAAATTGCCGTAGGTAGCTCAAAATATATCCCGTCAGAACATCTTCCATCGCTTACAATGAGTGATTGGAAACAGGATTATTTATATGGATTACAAAGTCTTGGTCGTGATCTCATGATAAATGGAACAAACAGTCTACATGAAAAGTAAAATCACATTTATTCTAGGCTACATTATCTCTTACAAATATATAAAATTAATGGATTTTAAAATTTTCCTTTTGATAATGCAACTAAAACAAAGGTAGAAATTAATTTTTGTAAAAAAATATTTGAATTAATGTCATATTAGGTGGTGAGTCCCCTATAATATCAAGATCTAGCAATAACCTCTATAATTTAAAGGAGTGAAAAAGAATTGAAAATTGAACATGTGGCTATCTGGGTCAATGATTTGGAGGGCATGAGGGAGTTTTATGAAACTTATTTTAATTGTAAATCAAACATTAAATATCATAATAGTGAAAAGAAATTTGAATCTTATTTTCTAACTTTTGACTCGGGTACACGATTGGAGATTATGCGTAAGGCAGAAATTAATAAGCAAAATCGGGGAGATAAAATTGGTTGGGCTCATATTGCCATCTCCTTGGGAAGCAAGGAATCCGTTAATCAAATGACAGCCAGATTAAAAAATAATGGTTACCCTCATATTAGTGGTCCCCGTATCACTGGAGACGGGTATTATGAGAGTGTTGTAGAAGACCCTGAAGGAAATCTTTTAGAGTTGACTGTATGATACAAGGGGTAAAATGGTAAAGATTGCTGAAACATTTTCATTATTAGCGACTTATTAAAAGTATTTAAAAAGTATTTGTTTCTAAACTTATTAAATATCTTTAATAAGTTTGTTTACATAGGAGGTAACTCAAGATGGAAGCTACATTATTTATATGGATCACCAAGTCTTAGACTTGATCTCATGATGAATGGAACAAGAACGTAAAACAAATTGGAAAGTACAATTGAGCACCGAATAATTTAAAGCGAGGTTTGAATATGACAACATTCCTTTTAGTCATCATTTATTTGGCTTTTATTAGCTTAGGTTTACCTGATTCATTGTTGGGGGTAGCATGGCCTGTGATGCAATCTGACTATGGAGCCCAACTTGAGACTGCTGGATTACTTTTTATGACGATTGCAGGTGGTACAATTATTTCCAGTTTAGCCAGCGGAACGGTACTTAAACGGTTCGGAACTGGTAATGTAACATTTGTAAGTTGCTTAATGACTGCTGGAGCATTGCTAGGCTTTCATTTTGCTCCATCGCTAGTTTGGTTAATTGTATGTGCCATACCACTTGGATTAGGTGCAGGATCTGTTGATGCAGGATTAAACGATTATGTTGCTACACATTATAAGGCACACCATATGAGTTGGTTACATTGTTTTTGGGGCGTCGGTGCTACTTTTGGTCCTATAATTATGGCTCAGTTTATTTCAGAACAACATTCTTGGAGAAATGGTTATTTTGCAATCTCTGGAATTCAGTTCACTTTAACTGTAATACTTCTCTTCACTTTGCCCTTATGGAATAGAGTGAAAAAAAACAGCAACATCACCTTAAATGAAGAGCCGGAAGATTCAAAAGGTGTATTTTACAATGTAGATGGTAAACATGTAAAACCTTTACAAATTAAAGGAGTTAAACTGGCTCTGATCTCCTTCTTGTTTTATTGTGGGGTTGAATCAACAGTAGGTCTTTGGGGAAGTAGCTTTTTGGTAAATGTCAAGGAGTTACCGGTAGCGGTCGCTGCACAATGGGTTTCCTTATATTACGCAGGAATAACAGTGGGTAGATTTATTACAGGCTTTATTACCTTTAAAATGAGTAACCGCACTCTCATTCGGATGGGGCAAATATTAGCATTAGCTGGTGCCACACTTCTATTCCTACCATTGCCTTCCACTTTTTCGCTTGTAGGTTTTATTATGGTTGGACTAGGATTAGCACCGATATTTCCGTGTATGTTGCATGAAACTCCAACACGTTTTGGGAAGAAGCATTCCCAGACAATTATGGGCTATCAAATGGCTGTTGCCTATACAGGTAGTACTTTCATTCCACCTCTTCTTGGTTTCATTGCATCTCATTCAACAATAGGAATCTTCCCATTTTGTATTGCTGTTTTTGTTGCAGCAATGCTCCTAAGTTCAGAAAAATTAAATACCTTACTGACAAAGAAGGATTTATTAAAGAGGAAAGATAAAAGCTCAAAAGCATTTTAATCATGTAGGAATTCAATAGATAACAAAGTTGCTTATTTTATATCAAGGAAAAAAAGTATTAGGAGTGATTTATTATGAAAACTGAAAAAGAGAAAATGTTAGCTGGAGAATTATATACAGCAATGGATGAAGAGCTTAGTAAGGATCATATAAAAGCACAGGAAATACTTGCAGAATTTAATGTATCCTTAGTGGAAAACAAAAGCGACCTTTTAAAAAATTCATTTGGAAAAACTGGAGAAAATTTTTGTGTAAAACCAACTTTCCGTTGTGACTATGGTTACAACATCTATGTTGGAGAGAATTTTTTTGCAAATTACGATTGTATCATATTAGATGTTTGCAAAGTTACTATCGGAGAGAATTGTATGATCGGACCAAGAGTATCCATATATACTGCAACCCACCCTTTAGATGCAGAAACAAGAATAACAGGGTTGGAATATGGCAAGCCTGTTACCATCGGCAATAATGTTTGGATTGGTGGTAGTGCAGTAATAAACCCAGGAGTAACGATAGGAGACAATGTTGTTATTGCGTCAGGTGCAGTAGTAACTAAAGATGTAACAGACAACGTTGTAGTTGGGGGTAACCCTGCGAAAATACTTAAACAAATTGAAGGATAAAATTGCACAATGATTTTCAAGCAGAAAGAATTAATTACAAGTAAAGTGATTGCATATACTGATAGACGAGTTCAACAGTGCCAAAAATTCAGGATGCTTATCACCACCTAAAGAGTGGAAACTTAATTACAAAGGCTAGAATTTAATTATTAAAACTGACAAGCAAACAGATTTTTGGCAAAAAACACATTATGGTTTTCAGCTGATAATGGACATTTTTATACAATGGGGTACCGTCAACAAAACGCGAATTTACAACGTTAAGGGGATCTGGATACAAAAATAGCCGATTTTCACCACGTTAAGGATGTAAACGGCTTTAGGACTATTCTTGATTTAAGGACTGCAATGATTCTAAGTTGGTAATTCCTTTTGGATCGAAGCGATACTCTCCAAGGAAGTTGATATGTTCCCATCCTAATGGAGATATATGCTTTAATAAATCCTCCCGTAACATTCCTTTACTTTGAAGTAATTCGGTAGCTTTACCTAGATAAACTGTATTCCATACACTAATTGCATTAGTCAAGATGTTTAAAGCACTTGCACGAAGGAAAATAATTTTACAGGGGATGTGCTTTATACTGAACTAGATAATGCGTCTGAAAATTTGTATCAAAACTGATTTCTCCCGTATTGAGAAATCGGTTTTTTCATAAAAACTGCCTTAAATGCTTAGACTTAGCAAGTTTAAAGCTGCCCAAATAAATGATATGAATAAAATTAATTGACACATTTCCTTATACTTAGTAATACTATATACTATTACTAAGTAATACTGATTAGTTTGTAAGGAGGATATATGAAACATTTAACGGAAATGCTTAAGGGAGTTCTTGAAGGTGTGGTGCTCCAAAAGATTCAAACAGGAGAAACCTATGGTTATGAATTTACTAAGTGAGCCAGTTCCTTCTCTTACATCTAGTTGATGATGCTTTTTGTCAGTTCCGCATTTGTTCCTGTAGATGGAATGCCCAAGGTAGTACGCCTATTCGCAGAAAATCAACCTATGACACCAATTATTCAAACAATCAGAAATCTATTTAATTCACATGCTGTTGGAAACGATTTGTGGGTGTCTTGGCTGGATGGAGCTAATCATTATGATTTCATATTTATATGGAATGAAAGCTTATAGGAGAGTATAAGCACCTCAAAATTTGTAAGGGAGTAAACATTTTAGGGAGGGGGATAGAAAAATTGACAAAGATAGTACTCTTTGTTATTATATAGTGGTAGTAAGTAATACTGAATATCTGTTACACAAAATAGCTGATTCACAAAAGAGTAATTCAAAAATTTTAACTCACTATTCTGTAATACAGATTATTGTCATCACAAAGTACTAATAAGAAAGAAGTAAAAAATATGAATAAAATCACAGAAATGCTTAAAGGTGTGCTTGAGGGCTGCGTGCTAGAAATTATCAGCCGTGGCGAAACCTACGGCTATGAAATCACGCAGCAGCTGCGAGCACTGGGCTTTAGCGACATTGTGGAGGGAACAGTTTACACCATCACGATGCGGCTCGAAAAAAATAAACTCGTGGATATTGAGAAAAAGTCATCCACGATGGGCCCACCGCGCAAATTTTATCGGCTCAATGAAGCTGGCCAGTAAGAACTAGGAATTTCCTGGGCCAAATGGAACTTTATCTCAATCAAACTAAACGAATTAAAAGCAAAATAAAGGAGAATAAACATGAGTATTTTCGCTAAAATCCTTGGGGATTTTAGCAAGCATGGAGTGAAATGGAAAACCACGCAAAAGCCTTACCTGAAGACTACTACAACGCCTACAACGCGATGCAAAAATATCTTTGGAACTCTGGCGGCGTGATGGATTGGCAAGAAACGATATTCGTCTTTAATCACATCATCGACCTTCTTGAAGAAGCCGCAGCCGATGGCAAGCGCGTTAAAAGTTACTGGCAACGACGTAGCAGCCTTCTGTGATGCTCTCGTCATTGATGCAAACTCGTGGGTTAATAAGCAACGTCATAAACTGAACGATACGATTAAATAATAGAACTTTGCTGAACAGCTTAGTATCTTAAAGGAGACTACAATGAACTTTTTAGAAAAAATAACCGGCAGCGATATGACTAAAGAAATGAAAGGTTTTGAAGCACGAGCAAAAGTCTTGCCAGCTGAATATCAAACTGCTTGGAAAGAAATTATAAGTAATCTCTGGATTCACGGAGATTTCACCGGTCGTAATCTGATGCCGATTCTTGACAGTGCTCTTGAACTGCTTGAAGTTACATCAGCAGACGGCCAGAGCGTCGAAGAAGTACTAGGAGATGATATCAAAGGCTTCTGCACAGCGCTTGTTGGTGACGAAGGCGCAAAAACTTTTAGAGATAAATGGCGTGACCAACTCAACAAGAACGTAGCAAGAAAATTAGGAGGACTGAAATGAGTATCAAAAAAATCATCGAAGGCAAAAAAGAATGGAGAGCACATGTTTCGCGTGTTAAAGCGCTTCCACAAGATTACCAAATTGTCTATAAAGAGATCCAAAAATATCTCTTCAAAGTCGGTCCTGTTGAGCTAAACGAAGGTATCGGACTGCTCTCGGAAATTCTCAGCTTCTTTGAAGAAGGCGCAGCTGCTGGGAAAGGTGTGCTTGAAGTCACAGGAACAGACGTTGCTGCTTTCTGCGATGCACTGATTGAAGATTCAAAAACTTACGCTGATCTCTATCAAGAATCGGTCAATCAAAAAGTCGATAAGGCTATGAAAAAATAGAAGGAACGTAGTACTTGACGGAAAAATTCAATCGAACTTTTGCCTAAGTACTGCGCTAACCTCCCAATCTCTCAGTGATATAAATGAGAGATTGGGATTTTTAATACTGGAATATCCTTTACGTTGTAAATCCGCGTTTTACTGGCGGTACCCCTTATGGAACTACCATGAAAATAAGTTTCTTTAAAAATGAAAAATGACAATACTTAAAAAGACCCTGCTCAATCGTTTAAAAAAAAGAGGAGAGCGTTAATTAATTAGTCTATAGATTAGGGTTGACTGGATTAAGGTCAGTATCAGTATTGACACTTCCTAACCATTTTCATTCTTTGTGGTGAATTGCCGATTTTTGCGATTCATGGATGGCTAACGGGGCAGGTTAACTGAAGAGTGCTGTTTGATCTTTGTTCAAGGGCGATATTCTTGAATAAGAGAAGGGATTATTCGTAAGTAACCGAACTATTAGTTATACAATTAACGTGGTCTGGATAGCGCAATATTTTGTATAATGTTCAAAGACGGACATTTAATGTCTCCAATTCATCGGATGTTTACCAGTGACCTGTGTCAAAATATTAGGAGAAGGGAGCCAAGGTGTGTAATGAAGAACCCTGATAAGATTTACAACACTGCCGTAGAGGCAACTTTAGAGGTAATTGGAGGAAAGTGGAAACCTGTGATTCTCTTTCATCTAACATTTGGCAAGAAACGTAACAATGAATTGAAAAGCTTGATACCCGAAATTACTCAAAAAATGTTAACGCAGCAACTTCGGGAGCTAAAAGAGGAAGGTGTCGTCTTACGCATTTCTTATAATCAGGTTCCACCAAAAGTCGAGTATGAGTTGACAGACTACGGCTGGAGTCTAAAGGAGATCCTGCATCTGATGTGTAGGTGGGGGGATTCGCATATAGAGAGAAAGTATAGAGGAAGGGCTACCCTTCTGGCCAATCCACAGCTTGAAGACGCACAGAACATATAAGAAGCGGGCCTTGTATACAAGGCCCGCTTTGCGTTTATGGGATGACTTTGCGTTTCCGAAAGTCGTCGAAGATGTTCATAAACATCGCTTCGGTATCCACGTATTCGTGAAAACCAAAGCGACGGGCCTTAGTTCCGTCGGCGAAGAAATCGTAATCCCAAGAGAACACGAAATCACCGAATTTCCAGGATGATAGGTCTTTATAGGAATGACCAGCAAGCCCATGATTATCGACCATTTTGTTCCAAAGTGGCTCCTTGTCCGCCATGACAACGTCCAGTGACATCTGCAGCGGAGGCGCCGTCTCCAAGCCGAAATAGTGCGCTATCTTCGGCCATAATTCATTCCACCGGAACAGATCACCGTTCGTGATGTTAAATGCCTGATTGGCACAACGTTCTTCAGTCGCCGCCCATACTGTTGCCTTCGCGAGAAGCCCCGCATCCGTCATCTCCAAGAGACTGTCGTAAGCACCAGGCTTGCCGGGAAACCGCAGCGGAAGTCCAAGCTCCTTCGAAATTGAGGCGTAGATCGCAATAACCATGGCGAGATTCATCGGATTTCCAAGCGAGAAGCCACAGACTACAGAAGGACGGAGCGCCGACCAAGTCCAAGCCTTACCTTTTTGCCTTTGTTCTAAGAAATCTTGCTGATCAACATTGAACTCGGGCGGCATATGATTAGCATCTGTCTCACGGGCAGGCGTCTTGAATGGGCCGAGATGTGCTCCGTATACCTTGTAACCTTGCATCAAACTGACATGTTTTAAGCCAGGGGCGATTGGTTCGATCGCCTCTACGGTGTTCACTAGCATGGCGAGGTTGGGAGGAACAAGTTCGGCCCAAGTTGGACGGTCCTGATAGGCGGCATAGAAGATATGTGTTACCTCAGTTAAACAGCCTAGCTTCTCGCGGGTGTCGTCAATATTGAGCAAATCCGCAGCAACATACCGTACACGGCCGTCAGAATCTCCGCCTCTACGTGATACGCCAATCACGTCCCAATCAGGGAGGGTAATTAGGTGATTAATGAGGTTACGACCGATGACACCATTTGCGCCTACGACCAAGGCGACTTTGCGTGTGCGTGTTTGAGGTACATTATTCATAGTGTTCCAGCTCCTTCTATACTGTGCTTAGTTCACTATTATTTTGCATCAAGGAACCACACTTGAGAAGTAAGCACTTTGAAGTGTCATAAGCACTTTTTTGTAATCCAGCAGTACTCATAAGACAAATCCTCGGTGTTAAAAACATATAAACCTCAAAAAATCATTATAGGAATTGTTTGAAAATGTAATGATTATTCAACCCCGTTTTTTTCTTTATCCTCTCCTAAACACCAACGTTAATTTATTTTTCAAAATAGATCAGAATGCTGAAAATGCTCATTACTACGAGAGAGAAACGGATTTACTGATGTTCTGGGAAGATCTTCAACAATTGGGCGCGATTTTTTAGTAAGAATCGCTTTTTCTATAGAACAAACGGGGAAGTTAGTTTAGGAAATCTCCCGAAAAAAATGTATTTACTACTATTATTTTACGTTTCTATTAATTATGACGATTAAATTATTTGTTCAAAGCTTACAATAAAACCTCTACCTATAAACGGATTTCTATTATTCTCTTTAATTTTACCTTTCTTTATTCTATCTTAACATCTACGTATATGAGGATTTACACTTTCCATCTATTCTTAAAAATGTACCGGATAAATAAGGAGTGGAGTAAATGGGAAAAAAAAAGACCTTAGCCGCAGTGATTGCTGCACTTATGATGTTTTCAGCACAGCCTGCTTTGGCTGATATTGAGTCAGACCGTTCTGATAGTTGGAGCTTCGGTCCAAAGACCTTTGACCTTCAGGCACACCGCGGGGGAATGGGGCTTACTGTCGAGTCGACTATTGCATCGTTCTCCCATGCACTAGAAATGGGTGTGAATACACTTGAGCTTGACGTGCAAATCACAGAGGACCACCAGGCTGTTGTCACGCATGATCGCAAAATATCAGGAAGAAATTGTAAGGATACAACCCCTGCTTTCGCTGGTGACCAAGAGTTCCCATACGTAGGCAAGTATATAAAGGACCTAACTCTTGCTCAGATCCGTACGATGGATTGTGGTACAAATACCAAGCCTGAATACCCAGATCAGCAACCGAGCCCAGGCGCTAAAATGCCGTTGCTAAGCGAGGTTATCGACCTTGTGAAGCACTACAAAGCCAAGAAGGTGTGGATGAACATTGAGACAAAGGTAGAGGCTGGTGCATCTTGGGAGACAGCTCCACGTGAAGAGTTCGTACAAATCGTCGCTCAACACGTTCGCGAGGCAGGATTGCTTGACCGCGTTTCAATTCAAAGCTTTGACTGGGGCGCGCTTATGCGTATGAAAGAGGTAGAGCCAAGCTTACCTGTCGTTGCACTGACCAATGGTCCGCAATTCTTACAGCCAGGCCAACCGGGGGCTTCTCCGTGGCTGGGTGGAATCGACATCGATGACTTCGGTGGAGACCTTGTGGCGGCAGCCAAATCGTTTGGCGCGGATGCAATCTCTCCTGTTCACGGATTCCCACAAAACGGAAAAATTACTGACGAGAACTACGTACCTTATGTAACAAAGGGCATGGTGGAGGCTGCGCACAAGTCTGGCATGAAGGTCATCCCGTGGTCAATCAACGATATGCCAACGATGAATAAGCTTATTGACGACGGAGTCGACGGAATCATCACCGACTACCCAGACCGTCTGCGTGAGGTCATGGAAGAGCGTGGATTCGAACTGCCTAAGGGGTATAAGGCACCGAAAAGTTATTAAATATTAAAGATTAAATAATTCAATGAAATCAGTTTTAGAGAAAATCTATTTATTTAATAAAGTAAGCCACCAAGTTTTAATATTTCGACAATAAAAATTTTATACTCTAAAAATAGTTAATAGAAAACTTTGAGAGGTGTTAGCCTTGTTTAAAAAATTATTTATTTTATTGCTGTCCATGATTCCAATGTTCTCGTACAGTAGTGAAACTCATGCCACAGAACTACCAATGTTTGAAAGGGGTAATGAGACTGACATTAAAGTTATGGCTTATAATATTCATCATGGAGAGGGAACAGATGCCATTTTGGATTTGAAAAGAATTGCAGACATTATTAAAACATCGGGTGCTGATATCATTGGTTTGCAAGAAGTAGATAATCATTTTTCCGAGCGAAGTAATTTCGAAGATCAAGCGAAATGGTTGGCAACTTACTTAGGAATGCATTATGCATATGGTGCAAATCTTGACTATGAACCTTTACAAGAAGGAGAACACCGTCGCCAATACGGAACGGCCGTGTTAAGTAAATATCCTATCCTTTCTGCCGAAAATCATATGCTCACCAATATTCCATATCCAGTAAACCCTACTGAGCAACGCGGTCTATTGGATACTGTGATTAACGTGAGAGGAAATCATATTCACTTTTACAATACGCATCTTGACAATAAAAGAGCCGAACAGAGGGATTTACAAATCAGGGAGATACTTGACATTGCAAAACAAAAAGAAGGAACAAGTATCTTTGTAGGAGACTTCAATGCTACACCTGAAAGCTCAGAAATTCTAAAGATGTCTGCACAATATAATGACGTATTTGCTGAACTCGGTCAAAATGAAGACTTTACCATACCAGTAGATAAACCAGATCGTCGCATCGACTATATTTTTACTTCTGAAGATGTCAAGATTAGGACTGGGGAAGTTATATACACTAATGCATCTGATCATTTACCAATTACTGCAGAGTTAGTACTGAAAAAAAATTCGCCATTTAATAACGGGATAGGCAATAACTAACCCATAATAAGGACTACCTATCCCTGATTATTGTGAATATGAGACCCATTCAGTAAAGAAACTGAATGGGTTTTTTATTAGGTGCAATTTTTAAATAACTACAAATATATAATTGATCCTATTTATGTGTTCATTCAGGTGACACTGTTTGTTTAGTTCAAAACAGGACATTGGTAGGAAGGGGAATATAAAATAGGAGGGGAAATAGTAAGGTAGTGTGGAGGCACAAAAAAAGAGGGAGATGGCGGTATGAAGAAATTACTTTCTAGTTTGGTAGTATTAGTAATGGCCCTAGGGATATCTTTTTCCACCGCTTCAGCATCTGCTGGAGGTTTTCACCACCCAGAAAGCTGGGATAAAAACTCTATTTTGCGGAAGGACACTCATGGGGTAGAGGTCAGAAATATGCAGTATATCCTGAATGTCATGGGTTTTTATACGGATTCAGCAGTGGTTGATGTTGATGGGATTTTTGGGCCGAAAACCGAAGCGGGTGTAAAGAAATATCAAAAAGAAAACAACCTGAAAGTGGATGGTGTGGTTGGCCCACGGACGTGGGATAGCTTCTCACAATACATTAAGAAGACTGGCAATGAAACATATGGAGCAGGCGGAAACATGGGTCTCAGAATGAAATGGAAGTACGACAATTCTTCCTATACATCCGGCTCTAAAGCCTATATTTACGGTAATGGAGATACATTAAGCGACCAATATCGCTTGTATGCGAATTA
This sequence comes from Peribacillus sp. NJ4, assembly GCF_030348345.1. NCBI lineage: Bacteria > Bacillati > Bacillota > Bacilli > Caryophanales > Bacillaceae > Peribacillus > Peribacillus sp. NJ4. The sequence goes on along the minus strand of NZ_JAUCFQ010000007.1, from coordinate 65,030 downwards.
AAATACAGGATGGCCCTAACATATGAAAAACGTGTCTAAATAGGCACGTTTTTATTTTTTGCTTTCACGAGTTGTATGTTGTATCTCCCAATTTACTCCTTGCTTTCGTTCAGTTGGTCCTTGATTGATTTTAGGTGAACTTTTTAATGTCATGGTCAAACTTCGTAAAGAATGCCCTTCTCATAATCGAGAGGGGCATTTTTATAAAGCAAGTCGTCCTGAATTATAGGTCTAACCTTATTGGCTATACATTCTAATTAAAATAATAAAGAAATCTTCTCCTTTTTCATTTAATCCTTTTCACGATAATTGGTTCTTCGCTCTCCCAGCTGTTTTGCAGCCTTTTTAGCCTTCTCCTGCTCAGGGTTTGTGTATAGGGCAGCCGTGGTGGTTGAAGTATGACCAAGTTGAGTCATCAGTAAATGGATGTCTCCTGACTGCTCCATTAAGTTGGTCCCATAAGTATGTCTAAGTTTGTGTGGGGACATTGATTTATTGGTCTTAAATGCCTTCGTATATTTCTTAACTAGGGCCTCGATGGCACGGTTGGAAAGAGGGGTCGCTCCATCATTCACCCTAGTCAAGAATACATAAGCAGTATCATCGTTTGATCCGCTATAACGCTCCGTTCGTATAGCTAGGTAGTCTTTTATGTCCTGCATAGACGGAGGAGAGACTGCCACAACATCCTTTTTTCCACCCTTACGTAAAACATGTATTTGTTTTTCCTCGAAATCCAAGTCTCGTAGCCTTAAGTTGGATAACTCGTTCACCCGAATTCCGCTTCCTAAGAAGAGGGATAAGATCGCAAAATCACGTTCCTTGTCCCTTTTAAAATAAATGAGTTTCCTGGACTTTTCAGGTAGTTCCTTTTCATAGTTATGCTTCACGAATTCAAGAAACCGAGCATCCTCATCATTGTGGAAAATCTTTGTCGATATTCTGGAAGCCCGCGCCCCCAAAGTCTCTTTCACTTTATTCACTTCAATTTTCAACATGACATTTCGGTAGAAGTAAGGTTCGCCGTCGTCATTTTCTGTCTGTGTCGTTAAATACTTGAAAAGGGAACGTAATGCTGAAATTTTCCGATTGACGGATACTTTTTCCGCTTTTTTTGTTTCCTTCTTATTGATAGGGATATTTCTCCGTTCCAAAAATTTTATAAAGGATTGGGCTTCAATCAACTTCAACTTTTCCAGCACTGTCAGAGGGATATCCTTAATATGCTCCTGCTCAGCAATGCCTTCAGATATCAGCCACTCCAAAAATAATTTATAATCAAGAACGTAATTCAAGAGGGTGGAAGGGGACCGGGTATCCAATTTATTGTCAACATATTCAACGATATAGAAAGGCATGGACTTAACCAGCTGTTCCAACTTCTGCTCATGAACTTGATGTTGTCTGGTGTTAGCCATTGGTCGACTCCTTTTAAGTTGATTTTTGCGTAAAATTCAATTTTTACGCATAGTTGTTTACATAATAATATTATGTGTTGTCAAATACCTAACGTAAAAGTCCATGTAGGGATATGACTGAATTGAATTAACATTTCACAGGAACTTTCACATATTCATATTTTTCTGGATATTGAAGTTTAAGCTTTTCGATAGCAGCTTCAGCAGCATCTTTCGTTTCAAAAACTTCATCTAACTTGATTGTTTCTTTTTTCGTATGGAGATCAAAAACTCGTATTATGTATTTCATCATAAAACTCCTTTATCATAATTTAAGGATTTGTTATGTATAGTCGATAAAATCTCCTAGATGGTTTTCAACAATTTCTGTAAAATGTCTATATTCACCGTCTGGTAATCATGAACAGCCATGTTCCTGAAACCCACCATAGCCTTTAATCGTTTGACCGTATTTTCGTCATTAATTAAAGCCTTGGGATTGCCTCAAACGCATCTTTGCTGGTTTGAGGCAATCCCAATTTCTGTTCAGCTACAATATGCATAGCCAAGTCAAGTGACGCTTCACATGCCCTTTGAATATTGAGGTTTGATCGAGTCTTGTCTTTTAGACTTCCAGCATCGTTGGCATGAACCTGATTTTGTTCAAAATGACATCATTCTTTATAAATGGTCCCACTTTCTTCTATTTTTTTTAAGATATTTTCGCGTTCCTCATTCAATTTAGCGTACATGCTAAGAGTAGTCATTTGTTGGTTTTTAAGTAGTTTGTCATCTTTTGAATAAATCACAGTACCGGTTGTATAAATCTGTGCCTGAAAAACGGTTGATGCTGTCTTCAGATTAACCAGGTCCACATCTATTTTAAGGATATCAGCTAGTTCCTGAGCCAATAAAAATATCTCGTATGTAAAATGTGAAGAATCTTGACTGTAGAACGCCACATCAATGTCACTGTCTCTATGTGTAGTGTTCTTCGAGTAAGAACCAAACACGATAATAAAGGAAGGATCTATTTTGCCTATTAGGAATTCTTGAATACTTTGAAACATCTCTGTTTTCATAAGACACGCTCCCTCATGATAATATGAATATTATACCAAACGTCCATTCTTATGTCCATTTATTCGTAAAATAGATATTTTACGCAAAATTGACTCACTTCTTTATTTTACCTTTGGTATATCCCTTCTTTGATTTTTTACTTGAACCGAAGCTAAAGTAAAAGTTCTACCAAAATGATGGCCAAGAAGCATAAATATGTCGCTCAAAAAGTGGCAACTCATTAAGAGGTAAAAAAGATAAATAAATCTAAACATAAAAAAGCACTAATCCCTTGGGAAATGGTGCTTCTTTTTTTACTTATTATGATCTATGTCAACTTGAATGCCCAATAATTTAATCTTGTTAGATTCGTCTGTAAGTACAACTCGTGTGTTTTTTTCTATAATATTTATATATTCTTCCTTAGTCATTAAAATTTCTTATGGTCACAGAATTTTACCTTTTCTTAAGTAATTTTCGAAATAATCAGGGATCACCAGGTTTGTTGGCGATGGAATTGGTTCAATTTTCAAAACTTCATACTCCTGATTTGTAGGGAGAACCTTAATTCTAAAAATATTTTCTGTATGACGGCCAGGTTTATTCCATAACTCCTCATAAGAAGTAATAGAGGAATCAAATACCATAAACATTTTATACTGCCGCCCAGTTCTATTTAGTTTTTTAAAATCTCCATAATTAACGATAAGCGTATGCGGAAGTAAATACACATCTAGCCCCACATAGTACCAAATTTGCCTTGAATGTGCTGCTAGGAGAATATCTGAGAATTCTGGCATGCTAATTGATGCCCCTAGCAGGCTACACAATTGCCTGTATAACAAATAACCGTTCTCTTTAACCCAATCTTTTAATATTTTGGCATTATTTTTATCCAATTCTTTGGGACAGAAATGCCGATATAAGGCACTATTTGCCTGTACTGTAGCGCACCTGGAGTTATCAGGGTGTCTAAAGTGAGTAGTTCTTTTACTTGTAGCAGAAGCGACTATTGAAAGCTGACTATAACATACTTTACACACCGGAATTTCATATCTGAATTTTTGGATCCATTCGTCAGCAGTAATACTTTGACCTAAGGCTTCATTCCAATTTGTCTTGCTCATTTATCTATCCTCCATTTATGTATAATTTTTGTTCTAGATATGAATATTATACCAAACATTCATTCTCGTATATTTCACGCAAAGATTAATAATATAATTTGCCAAACTCTCTTCCTCATCATAAATCTAGAGCTTATGTAAAAGATGGTTTCAATTAGGCAGTAACTCTAGGACAAAAGGAAACTATCTTATATTTATAGAGATCACTTTTAACATTATATATTCTAACGAGGTGTATGGTCTTGAATATGACCTTCTTTTTCGAGTGATAAATCAATAAAGAGAACTGATGTCGATATATCAGTTCTCTAGTAAAAAAAATTTTCTATATTCTTTATTTGTTATATGAGAAGAAATTTATAGTGGAATCAAAAAAAATCAGTCCCTACTGAACCTTCCCATTATTCTTTCTTATCATTATTCTCTTGGTTATTCTTTGCAGAAATTCGTCTTTGATTGGCTTTCGTCTCAGCATTCACATGGTTTGCATCATTTGGTTTATTTTTTTTAGAACCTCTTGCATCATTACTCATACTTATTCACCTCCCGTGGCAGCTTATATACGTATGTTAGCTTACTCTTGCCACCAAATTTTATACGCCTCACCTGGATGTAGTACATCGCTAACTAGCATTAAGACATCCCGTACAGACAGCAGACAACATTATTTCAATCACACAAAACGAGCAAACCCGTTTAGAGTCCGCTCTTGTAATGATTCAAAAATATCCCCATCAAAACTTATATCCTTTCGATGCTCAAATTCAATTGCACCCTATTCACTACGTGAAAACCGAAAGAGGTCCTTATAAATGAATACAGAAGTAGTAGCGTTACAAATACTCGTTTAATCGCAGGATTTCATCACCCTTGAACCTCAGTGCAAAAGATCTTTAATAAAAGGATAGTTGTAACTATCCTTTCTGTGCCTAATTTTTTGTCCGCTTATCAAAAGTAATCCTCAAAGTTCAATAAAATGGCTTTCATAGCTTGGCTTAAGTTTCCCTTTTCTTTAATCCTTTTCAGAAAGTCCATGAATAAAATCACCAGTAAATCCTCGACCTTCAACTCTTCCATCAAGTATGGGGAAATGTCGTGCAGGAATACCTCCCCCCGGTAAATCTCCGACTCCTTTATTCGAAGGGTAATCTCTGCTCGTTTTTCTTCTGAGGTCACCTCGATTTCTTCAGTTCGCAATGTATCCGTATGTATAGACCCTATTCACTCAACAGTTTTCACCGTACACGCCCTTACCTAAAGGCTTGTCCTCTACATAAAGCCACCCCTATGCGACAAGCTGAACGTGTTCCCTAGCACCGTAATGCTAATGGCTACCACCCGAACCTTTTAAGGTTGTTCTCACCTTCCCCCAACAGATGAATAGGAATCCATTGAGGGTTGCCCACTTTGTAAGAGTATACTAGGTACTCTCTGCACGAACGTAGGCTATCCAATCAGTTTTTAAGGTGCTTTCAGGCATTTGCACCTGAACAGTTCACAAAAAAAGACGCTACCCCAATAACCTGTCAGCTTACCAAGTTAAAGAGATAACGCCTTTTGTTAAACTGTTAAACAATGCTTTTGATTTTTCTTCTTCAACTAACGAAAAAACGCTAGTTCACATAATCACGCTTATGGTGATTTAGCAGATTTATAATAATAAAAAACCACTGGTATTAGATTTTTTTAAAAGACTCTTTCATAAGGGTCTTTTTTTACTTATCATTTTTGAAAAATAAATCAGGTGGATAAATTTTGGGTATTTGCACATTTTCCATAGACAATCATCTAAAACTTTTATAGCTAAATATAATGAATATTAAAACGGTTGACACAGGCAATAAAAAAAGTATTGGAGAGATGATTATGTATTATAATCCGTATAATTATTTCCCAGATGTTTATAGTGATTTAGATGTTAGACAAGGTATCAACACATTCTTTGAACATATAAACGAAACTGGTTTGTCTTTTACAATAAATTCAGGAAACAATTTGCCATTTTTAGGAGATTTTTGGAACGACAGGCTTTCTTCTGTAAGAGTTGCACCTAGGACTGTTGTACTTTTGTATGAGCACAGAGATTTCGGAGGTCGGAACATCTCACTGGTAAATAGAGGAATTCTCCCCGAGTTTTCAATATTCACACCGCACCTGTATTTTTTAATGACCAAACTTCATCGATTCGAACTTTTCGAATTTGCTAAATAATAATAAAAATGCCCTCGTTATCGATCCTGAGGGCATTCCAAATGAAGGACTATTAATATGCAATTGGAGAGAATTTAATGTTTTATAATCCGTATAATTATTACCCAGATGTTTATAGTGATTTAGATGTTAGACAAGGTATCAACCGATTCTTTCAACATATAAACGGAACTGGTAGGTATATTACTTTAAATTCAGGAAATGATTTGGCATTCACAGGACCTTCGGGCGACAATATTTCTTCTGTAAGTGTCGCACCTAGGACTCTTGTAGTCTTGTATGAGCACATAAACTTCGTTGGTCAGAACATCCTTCTGATTAATAAAGGTAACTCTTACCTTTTGTTCAACCTTCACAAAGATTTAAATTTTAATGACAGAGCTTCATCAATTCGAACATTTCGACTTTGCTAATTAATTGGCTATGTTAAAGTTAATCGGAATCGATCTGAGGGCGGTACTTATTATGTTTATTTCTCGATTCATGGAGTGGCTACTTCTTCAGAGGTGATAATACAGCAACTAGTTATTAAATAGACCTTTCCATCGTACAGGATCAAACTCTAACCGTAGGGACTACGGGGATAGCCTGCTCCATAACTTGACCGATAGGTTGGTATTCGCAGGAATCTCCTACTTCAACGAGTGTTAGCGAGTAAGTGGGGGTAGTTCAATAAGAGTATATATACAACTGTTATCCAAACAGATGGCGTCTTTTTTGTATGTCAGAAAAAAGAGCTTTCTTTGGTTTCCTATAATTCTTTGATTATGTCAAAAAAAAAGGTTGGGTATCTTTTTTAGACACCCAACCTTTTTTTGTTAATATAAGCCATATTATTAACAATCAAGCTAAGTAACAAGCTAAGTAACAAGCTAAGTAAGAGCATAAGGGGTTTTTGTCCCCACCAAGGGTGTAGAGTTAGGCAAAACCTAACAAAACCAAGGGAACATGAGAACATGAAAAGTGTCGAGTGTCAGTATTACCTTATAAGTCGATAAGTTTTAATCGATGAGATATTGGCATCCCCTTCTGTATGGATACTGTTGAAGAGATAGGGAGAATCACCTAGGTTTTCAAGTATCTTTTTCTTCCCTGTGAAGTTTGCTCTCTGATACAAAACCACCAGGGTCCTAGGTGCGACACGTACAGAAGAAATTCTGTCATTCCACTGCTCCCCTAGGTATTCCATGAACTCTCCTGAATTCATTGTGAAAGACCTACCACTACCATTGACATACTGATAAAAAGTATTAACAGGAACACGAACGGTTAAATCATCACCATATGGGTTATAAAACATAAATATACCTCCAATAAGGCAAACTTACGATACATACGAAAGAGCTTTCTGATTATTGATGTTGTTCCGAGTTCTAGAAAATCCTTCCCATTTGTATTTATACAGGAAATTCAGGGATGACATACTCTTGTGGTACAGTCAGGAAAATGGAAATTTACAACGTTAAGGTGTTCTGAGAAGTAAAAAATACACTTCAAGAGACTTACAACTAGCCAATTCGATAAGTTTTAATCGATGAGACTTGGTCATTCCACCCGCCGTCCAAAAGGTTGACAAGCCAGTGAGAGTCGTATGGGTTTTCAAACGTCGCGCTACTGCCTCTGAAGCCTCTGTGTTGAAATATAATTATTAGGGTCCTAGGTGCGACACGTATAGAAGAAAGTCTGTCATTCCACCAATCTCCCACGTATTCCTCTGACTCACCTGAGAGCAATGTGTAATAATGACCACCTCCATTGATATGCTCATAGAAGGTATTAACAGGAGCCCGAAGGTTTAAATCATCACTATTGGGGCTATAAAACATAAACATCTCTCCAATACAATTCATTTTCTATATAACGTATGCCTATCTACAATTCATGTATAGGCAATTAACCAGTTAATCCCTAACTCTCAAGGTGAACGTCCAAACAGGGAAAATAAGTGAATACCTTATTCATTTTTAGTTAACATAAAATCAATTTTAGGAAGTAGCTAAAAAAGCCAAACCCATGTGTATCAGGGGTTTGGTTCTTAGTCGTTTTTTATCGTTTATTCAGGATTTTATATAACCTTGATGTAGCAAGGGTTTGCTAGATGATCAATAAAAAGCCCTAGATTAACCACTAGAGCTTTTTATTGATCATCTTTACCCTCATGGCCGCGCTCCGTTTGAGCGCAATGCTAGCTGCAACTATGACCCCTTGATTCTTTCGTCACGTCCCAAAAACAACGCTCTCGGGTGCAATTGGATCGAAAATCGAAATGTCTGCAACGATGTTAATCGGCTGTGTCCAATCAACATTCACATAAAAATCAACGAAACCTTCTTGCGGTGTAATGTTCTGCACGGTAATGCTTGCGCTCCCAAAATGTCGTCTAAAAGCCGCACCAAATATACCACCTAAAGGTACTGCTTCGCTCACTGAAATGTGAATAACCGAGTCGCGTTTAATGTCAGGATTTGTTAAACGAAGGGGAACGCGCCCTCTTCTTTGGGGCACATGCAGGCGAACAGTATACTTATACATTTTCAATTTCTCCTTCCACTTGTGAATAACTGATGCATTTGCACCATAATATGGAAAGTGGAAGAAGTACGATACTTGCCCATCTTAAATTTGGGCGGGGTGAAACTAATAACGGTCTTAATGGGGTAGGGTCACATACCCATCAAGCTAACAACCCAAATTACTAGATACGAAATGATATTTATTTTAAAATTACGATTGATAGAAAAAGGTAGGCATGCCAAAGAAGCCTATTAAAACGCGATTTTTTTTCTAGGCAGCTTGTCTATGCTTCACCGTCGTTTCATACACAACCCCTAGAATATCAAAGACGGTCATCTTCTTATACCGATGACAATTACGACCGTTCTTTTTGAGCAGCTGATAAAGGCGATGCAGAATTTCCGAAAGTTCCTCTGTGCCAACTGCTATCGCTTGAAACAGTAACGAAAAGTAATCTTTAATCATATAAATCGCTTTGTATTCACTCAACTCAGTGGTTATGATACAAGTCATATGAGACATTCCAAGTCCTTATTTCACTTATTTTTGATTATGTCTCAATAGATTAAAGCCTATTGATACATAACCAAATCACTCTAAAATTAGGACTTCATAATGTCTCATAAGACTCGTACCAAAATGCTTATCGTTGTAAATCTGCATTTTCCTGACGCTACCCCAATCTCAGAAACTGCCCTCGGAGTTGATAGAATCTGAGGGCTTTTCAACGTAACATAACCAAGAATTAGAGGAAGTCACTTGAATAAGATTAGGAGTATCAGTATGTCTAAGCATGATGGACTTGTATTTATAACAGGCAAAGGGCCGTGTCCCATTTACACTATTAACCATAATTTATATATAGTCTTAAAAATTGAAAGAGGTGAATGATTTTGTCTTTTCCAAATATACCCAATATCACTCCTGCCATTTCTGTTACGGTAGAACAGACGATTCCTTTACTGTTAAATTCCATTGCTCTGGAAGAACTAGCTCTGGCTCACATCATGAATGCCGAGGCAGAGAAGCTTCAATTTGTTTTAGGAACATTACCTACAGGAACCGCACTTTCTCCTGCAGTGGTGTCGTTAGCCGAACTTTTTGCTGTTGACTCGAGTGTTCAAAGAACACTTCGTGACGTCATCAAAAAGGAAATGCTATTACAGTTCAAATTTGAAAATGTATTGGATCTAATTCCGCTTGCACCGCCAGTACCGGCGCAACAAACTTTTCCGTTTACGGGAGCGCCTCAAACAGTTGTTGTTCCACCACGTGCAACTACTGCTAGGATATTAGCAATAGGTGCTGCGGGAGGAGCAAGTCCTGGAGGAGGAGGGTCAGGATTTGGTGCATCTATTCAAGGAGATTTCGCTGTAACACCAGGAGAGGTGTTAACTGTATTGGTAGGCGGACAGGGTGATCCAGGATTAATTGAAGGTGGTGAAGGTGGCGGCGGTGGCGGAAGCTTTGTATGGCGCGGCGCGGGATCTGTCACGCTTGCTAATCTTTTAGTAGCAGCCGGCGGTGGCGGCGGCGGAAACGATAGTGGTGATTCGGGAGTTAATGCGTCACTTAGCAGCAGCGGTACTGCGGCTACCTCAGGTGGTGCTGGAGGGATAGGCGGTAATGGTGGACAGTCAGATGACGATGGTGCTGGAGGGGCAGGAATCTTAACTGATGGAGGAGATTCTGCAAATGCCCAAGGAGGGCAAGCGATTAGTGCAGGCGGTGCAGGTGGTACTGGATTCGCCGGACAACAAAACGGCGGCTTTGGCGGCGGCGGCGGAAATGTTAACGGCGGCGGTGGCGGCGGTGGTTCCCAAAATAATGGAACAAACCAAGTCAACATAGCTGGTGTCGGTACTGGAAATGGCCAGGTAACCATAATCTTTTTTGGTATATAGATTACCCTCCCTTCTTTAATTAAATGGGATGAATCATTGAGTCTTCTTTAGAAGGTAGCTAATATAATTTTAAATAATTAACACTTGTCAGTTCATTATAAAATTATATAAGCCTAAATATTATTGAGGAGGACATCTACTTTACCCGCAAAAGAAGCATCTAATCTAAAATGATGCTTCTTTTTATTTCAATTACATTATATTTCAAGAACCAATTTCCCTTTCGCGTGGGCCTTTTACTTTAAAACTTGTTATGCAATCTTACAAAACCAACATATTGAAACTTCAGCTTTTAAGAAAGTTACACATTGAATATTTTTTTGCATAAAAAAAAGCCTGAAGTGGTTTTCACTCCAGGCTATCTTTTGCTTTCGCATATATAGTTGAACGAGGAACACCAGTAAGCTTTACAATGTCATTTACGCTCATTCCGTTTGTCTCTCTATTCTTATAAAGATTTAAAGCCTTCGATACTTCCTTTTCACTTTGCCCTTTCCTTCCCATGTGTTTCCCTTGCTTCTTTGCCCGCTCCCTGCCTTCTGAAGTCCGGCTAACAATTAAATCCCTTTCAAATTCTCCAATCGCTCCTAACATGGTAAACATTAGCTTACCAGCTGCGGTACTAAAATCTATTTGCTCCTTTAAAAATACCAAGCCGATTCCTTCAGCTTCCAATTCAATAGCAATATTATGAAGGTCCCTAACAGAACGGGCCAAGCGGTCAATTTTAGTAACAACTAATTTATCACCTTTTCTTAATGCTTTTCTTGCGTTTTCTAATTCCTGCCGATCCGTTTTCTTTCCGCTTTCTTTTTCCATATATATTTTTTCGCAACCATATTCTTTTAATTGTTCAATTTGGCTTTCAAGCGACTGTCCAACTGTCGATACCCTTGCATAGCCAACTTTCATTTGCTCATACCCCTTTTTGTCTAAAAGTTATATATCTTCTATACTTTTAATTATAGACTATCTTTTAGACACAAACAAGAACAAAAAGAATAATAAAAAGGAATGTTTTTAGTCTGGTACAAAACTTGTAACTTTTAGACACGTTCATAAATGTACATAACAACCAGCGAACGTCAGTAAACTCAAAACAGACTTTTCCGAACGACTTATATCGTACAATTCAATATAAAAACGAACCGTTCGCAAATGTCTACTTTTACGAACAGGTTTAATTGGTTACTTATCTAATATCGATTGTTAACTGCTAAGGTTATGCACGTCACTACCTAATGCGCATGGATTTACAGTAACCGTTAAATCTTCATGGTAGCGTCTTTAGTTGAAGAAGGGTATTTTTTATTAATTTGAATGTGCGATTTTATGTATTATGTTACATTTTTTTCGACTCCATAAAAAAGCTGCAGCAGAATGCTCTAGCCAAATAAAGTAAGAATAGCCATCCCAAAAGGTTCATAATAGGGTAATTTTGTGCGTTAATGAGCAAATGAGACGGATATACTCCGCCTCATTTTTTAGTTTGTCCACATTTTATAACTGACGGCGTTTTCCGCAGCCGCAACCACCTTGTTTTATTTTGGGAATTTCTCTTTTTATTGGCTGAGAATTCGATGATTTTATTACATTTAGTGTGTTTTGTGGGTTGGCTTCATTTTGTTCATTATTACCTTGTTCATTCATTATTTTTCCCCCTTTAAAAAAGACAGCATAAAAATGCTGTCTTTTCTAGTCCATTAAAAGCTACGGACAAGTAAGAATAGCTATTCCTGCCACTACTCCTGGGATCGTTACACTCAGTAAAGTACCCAGACCGCTGGCTACCAGTACAGTCACGTCACCAGTAGTACTATTGATAGAAATAGTAAAGCTAGCACCAGTTGCAACTGGAACTCCACCAAGGGTTACAGTTCCCGTACCCATAATGGTCACATCATTTGTGCAATCAACACTTGAAATTGCATCAATACTAAAACCTAAAGCAGGAATTCCTATAACCGTCGCCGTCAATGATAAGTCGAAAACGGAACCGCTTGCTTCACAATTAGGACAAATGCTGATATCCAGCGTTCCTGAAGCTGCCACGAAACCAGGTATCAAAACGGTAGTAACACTTATAGGTCCTAAAAATGTTAAAGGACCAGCGGTAACACCACACCCACATGTAGCTGGTGTTGGACCTCCGCCTCCGCCTCCTGTAGCACCGATTAAATCCAGAACATTTTCAAATTTGAACTCCAATAACATTTCCTTCTTGATGACGTCACGAAGAGTTCTTTGTACACTGGAGTCGATAGCAAGAAGATCCGCGGCTGAAACCACTGCAGGAGAAAGTGTGGTTCCTGTTGGTAATGTTCCTAAAACAAATTGAAGCTTCTCTGCCTCAGCATTGATGATGTGAGCGAGGGCTAATTCTTCAAGAGCAATGGAAGCCAAAAGCAAAGGAACCGTCTGCCCAGTAGTGACCGAAATAAGCGGAGTGATGTTAGGTATATTTGGAAAAGACAAAATCATTCACCTCCTTTCTAGTTTTGTTAAAAGAAACACAATGAACAAAGGCTTTTCTAGCTATTGTTCTCTATATTGTATGCAATAATAGTTTAATAAATTGTATGCTTGTCTTTAGGTATAAGTGGATTTTTTGCTTAAAAGAGCCCTTTTTTATTTGATTTATGAAGCATCCTCAATATGGTTTAAATACTATATATATAACGCCCTTTTTTAAAAGAATAGTTAATCTCCTATAACACATAACTCAATAATGAAAATATAATAAGTATTAGGGAATACTAGGAGAGACATTTCAAAAAAGAGCAACTATCTATATCTATAATAGTTGCTCTTTTTTGGTATAAAGGAAGTTGCTTATGCTAAATAGGGAATTCAATGAATCAAATATGGTGGTTATAAAGGATTTATAGAATTAAATTCGTATTTAACTGCAACGTTAATGTAATAAGCAGCTAAAAGGTTTAGAAAAAAGGTCCTTTTTTCATACCGATAACATCTGAGTATGTGAACTAGCGTTTTTTCGTTAGTTGAAGAAGAAAAATCAAAAGCATTGTTTAACAGAGTCTATTTTAAAGAAGTAACAATCAAAAAAAGTTCGTAAAAGTGTACTTTTACGAACCGGACTTTTCTTCCCATATAGGTAAAACAGTTGAATATTTAATTTCTCTGAGAGCTAGGCTAGTTTGAATTTTTGTAATGCCTAGTTTATTTAACTTTCTAATAAATATTTCCAATTCCTTCCGATCTTTGTTAGCCACTTTTAGAAGATAATCATACTCACCTGTTAAACAATGACACTCTAATACTTCTGACATAGAAGCTAATGCCTTTTCCAAAACTTCCAGTTTTTCAGCTTGATGTATATTCGTACTAATAAAAATGAAACATAATAAATCAAAACCTAGCTTCTCCTGGTTTAAAATTGCTACTTGTGCATTAATAAACCCTTCATTTTCCAAACGTTTTATCCTTGAATGTATAGCTGGTGGAGATAATTTGACACGCTTTGCAAGCTCAGTATTGCTTAACTGTGATTGCTTTTGTAGTAAATCTAAAATTTGAATATCAACATTATCTAGAACCTTGCTTACGATAGATTCCACTTATAGTCACCCCTTTTACAATTGTTCCAAAAATAGTATCATTCCAATAGCAAAACAAAATTTAATTCTGTTTATCGGCAATATTTCTTAATATTATTTTAAGTTTCTTCTATTATACAAAATAATATATTAAGTAACGATCTAAAATGTTAAAATTATTAATAAATAATTATGAAAATTGAAATGTCATTGTGCACAATGGCTTCGATCTTTTTCACTTAAACAGTGAAAGATGTAAAGGAGCAAAATGAAATGCAATATTATTATTTTTCGTTATTACTTTTAACAAGTTTGTTATGGGGTGGAAACTTTGTCGTTGGAAAGTCGCTTGTCGAACATGCTTCTCCGATGACGTTGACGAGTTTAAGGTGGATCATTGCTATTAGTTGTCTTTTGCCAATTGTATGGTGGAAAGAAAGAAAGATATTTCCCCCTCGTAGTGCAATCCTTCCATTATTTTTGATGGGGATTACAGGTGTGGTTCTATTTAATCTATTACAATTTGTAGCATTAGAGAAAACTTCCGCCACTAATGTTGGGTTAATATCAACATTAAACATGATTTCAATTGCAATTTTTTCATTTTTCTTTTTAAAAGAAAGAATTAATATTCTACAAATGTTTTCTATGTTTTTTTCGCTTTTTGGTGTAATACTTGTACTTTCAAAAGGAAATATTGATCTATTCCTTTCATTGCGTTTTAATACAGGTGATTTATATATGATAGCTGCTGTATGTGTTTGGGGGATATATTCCGTTTGTAGCAAATGGGCAATGTTAACAACAACGCCCATGATGTCAACATTATATTCTGGTATATTTGGACTTTTAGTTATTCTCCCGTTTAATTTTTCTGATTTTGCAGTGTCAAATATAAATACTTCTTTCATACAATCTATTTTATATACAGGTGTTATCTCAACTGTAGCATGTATGGTACTTTGGAACATTGGTGTACAAAAGTTAGGTACAACTACATCAGGTATTTTCTTGAATTTTAATCCTATTTTCACTGCAATTTTAGCTTTTCTCTTATTAGGTGAAAAAATGACGTGGGTACAAGGAATTGGTAGTTGTATTGTGATTATAGGTTGTTATATGTTCTCACATTTTAAAGCGAAGGTGATTTTCAAGAATTCTAGTCAATCGCAATTGCAAGCATGATTTTTAATCAAGATCATGGCTAAACAAAAAGTGAACCTGACTAAAAAAGAAGGCAAAGAATTATTAAAAAAAATCCTAGTTCATTCAGAGAAAAAAGGAATCCCCACTTTTCCCAAAAAGAAAAAAGCCTGAAGCCGTTTTTCTGCTCCAGGTTTTTTTTTTAGCTTTTGGTCTTCATGTAAATTTGAAACAAAGTTTGATCAAAACACGCTATAAATATATTTAGTTTAGCATTGAACTAAAGAATTAATACCAAGGAGTATATAAATATTCCACCAAAAACCACCACCATATACACCTTGAAAGAGAACATTAGCAGTAGCGCGTGCAGTATACCCTGCATCATTAACCTGCATAAAGTTTAGTGAAAATAGATTTAAAATGACCTAAGATACTTGACTGCCGTCTCAGCATATATCTCGGCAGATTCTACTAAGTTCTCCACTGAAACCTGCTCATCGTACCCATGGATAGTGTGTTCCAGCCCAGGACCGTAAAGGACGGTATCAATGCCATGGCGCCGGAAGTGACTGGCATCACTTGAACCAAGCAAAAGTACGCTGAAGACGGGTTCCTCCATTCCAAGGACACGCTGGATTCCTAGTTCTATGGCCCTCACAATTGGACGATTCTCTAAGGTCCAGTTCGGGTTAGTACAGGGTACCATTGGCTCTACAACCGCACCTGGCGCTACAGCACTAACAAGATTACTAGCGACATCAAGTACAAACTCGGGCTTCATACCGAATGGAACCCGGGTATCCACTTTAATGATACACTTGTCTGCGACGACGTTCACATTTGTTCCGCCCTGGATTACACCTGGATTGTAAGAGGGACGATAAAGTAACTGTGACAGTAAGGGATTTCCTAGACGCTGAGATAGGAGCCACTCAGTATTGTACAAAAGTTGACAAGGCTCTGCCGGAGGCGTTGCCTTGAGCTCCCATAGCTTGGTTAGTGCTTCGACCGCGGCAGCCCCTCTTCGTACGGCGGAGATTCCATAAAGCGGTTGTAGGCTGCCATGATCTGTCTGACCTGGTATGATCACCTGCATCCATGCCTTGCCCTTTTCACCGGCATTCGGATGGTAGCGGTCCGTTGGTTCACCAATCAGACAAGCATCACCCTTAATCAATCCTTGATCCAGGAGCGAGGCCACCTCAATGCCGCTAGTCTCTTCATCCGGAGAGGCAATAACTCCTAGGCTACCTTTCAAATTAAGAGTGGGGGCGAACTCCTGAAGTAGTCCAGCCACAAAAATCAGTGATGCCAAGCCTCCTTTCATATCGGAGGCTCCCCTACCCAAAAGCATACCTGCTCTGACTTCTCCTGAGAAAGGATCGAAGGTCCAATGTGAACAATCGCCTGCAGGTACGACATCTGTATGTCCACAAAATAGGAGCCGTGGACCAGGTACCCTGGTTAAGGGAGCATCACAGACCACGGTAACCAGCGCATTTTCGCTACGGCGGTATTCGGTAATCAAGAACCCTTTTGCTGCTAGGTATCGGCTAATATGGCGTCCCATTTCTGCTGACCGCTTCTTAAACTCGGGCGATGGATTTTCAGATGGAATTCGAATAAATGAAGCAGCAAGTTCGACTAATTCCTGTTGCCTTGACCTTATCAGCTGCCGGATTATTCTGGTACTCATATAAATATATCCCCTCCATGTCCAGCATTAGCCGCAGTATTTCTATACTATTCTATGTGCTGTTCCTAGATCATATTTCTGAGGTTAAAAGTGGGGAAACATTTGATACATGTTATTTAAAGTCTCGTTCAATGCTATAGTTAAACTTAATGAGCCAAAGATTTATAGTGGTAATGCCTAACCTCCGTTATCTTAACAGCAATTCTTTCAACTATTTAGCTGATTATGCTTAACTGGTTTTAGGGTTTTTGACTTGCTGAAGTGAAGCATTGAAACGGCTGGAAGACAGTCTTATCCCCTATGCTGAAAGAAAGCTAAAAAAGCAATCTAACAGAATAGGAGGGATAAGCGTCTAAAGTTACTTGCGTCAGTTCGCAATGTATCCGTATGTCTAGACCCTATTCACTCAACAGTTTTCACCGTACACGCCCTTTACCGGTATAACTTTGCAATTAAAGTAAATCATCTAACCCTCTTTCTTAATCCATAATCTGGCCTTTTAACGGAACAACTTATTGTCACTTAACAGTTCCTTAAACCATTTTTTAACTTCAGATATTCTTTTTTCACTATAAAAACCCTTTAGAAGGTGTTTTATCTAAAGGGGTAGAACGATGCAACTTTTTATAAAAGATTCTACTTTCATTCAAATTCGAAAAAGGGTTGCAGCTTAGAATCATTGGGCGTAAGTGCGGATAATTAGCTTCATTTATTTCTAGTAAATAATCATCCATTTTTTCAGATTCACAAATCAAATTCACTAACTTTACTCACCCCAAATTTAAAAACGCATGTTTTGGGATTATTCAGGAGAAATAAATTTTATAGGTGTACTTTACAACTATTTTGCCCCCGTCGTTGAACAAGGATATATTTTCTTTAATTTGAATGTACGATAATATGTATGCTGTTCCATGTTCTAGTTTTTCTTTTTGAGACTTCACTCTTTTAAGGCACTTTTCTTATAGGGCTTTTCTTATTGGGGATGACCTCTAAAGGGGTGCCGATAAAGACCTATTAAAAAAACTCCCTATTTAGCACCTTTCATAAGGCCCATCCTAGGGCCTGTACAACTGTACTACGTAACGTCATACGGTATCAGCAAGGCTACTATCATAGGGGGGATTTGGAGGATTGGAATAGTATATTATATGCTCAATACTCCAAACAGTGCCGAATAGTAATACATATCAGCACCCGCCCCCTCATACTCAACCCTTACTGGAGTAAGTACCCTTTTCAGCCCAGAAAGGCATAAGACGACTTACGGGAATCTTGTTTCTAAGAAGGGAGAGGCTGGGTGCTAGGTTTAGAAGGCAGTACCAATCTATCGAAAGACAAAAAGGGTCCTCTTTACATAATGAATGCTGACCCTAGTTATTTTACGAAGATCCTCTGAATGAGAATCTTTCTTCTTTAAAGCAAATTATTGATTCTTCTCATAAAGTCTTCCATAACGGTGGATAATTTCCCCTTGGCTTCGTTCATCGAGTTTCCTTGAACACCGAAATAAAATTTAATTTTAGGTTCAGTTCCGGAAGGTCGTAAACATACCCATGTTCCATCTTCAAGAAAGTATTTTAATACGTTCGATTTTGGGAGCTTTATGGCCTCTTCCCTATTTGTCCCAAACGTGTATTTTTTCCTGCTGAGATAATCCTCTTGAACCACTACTTTATGACCAGAGATTTGATCTGGTGGATTTTCACGGAATTCATTGAGAATCGCTTGAATTTGTCTGGAACCTTCAATTCCTTTTAAAGTCAACGATCGCAATCCTTCCAAGTAATAGCCATATTTCTCAAAAACATCCAGTAAACCTTCGTACATCGTTTTGCCTTGCTTTTTGTAATAGGCACAGACTTCCACTGCCAGAATAGTCGCCTGTATGGCATCCTTATCTCGAGCAAAATCTTTGATTAGATATCCATAGCTTTCTTCATAGCCAAACAGGAAAGAATGTTCTCCACTTGTGTGGTATTCATTGATTTTTTCAGCAATGAATTTAAATCCAGTTAAAACATCTACCGTTTTTAAACCATTTTGCTCAGAAATCGCCCGTCCTATTTCTGAAGTCACGATGGTCTTTAATACGACTCCATTTTCTGGAAGGGTCCCTTTCTTTTGTTTTTGTGAAATTAAATAATCCAAAAAGAGAGCGCCTGTTTGGTTGCCTGTTAATACGACATAATCTCCAGCATTATTTTTCACGCTAATTCCGAGCCTATCCGCATCCGGATCGGTGGCAATCAATAAATCAGCGTCGACTCGGTTTCCAAGCGCGATGGCCAATTCAAAAGCAGCATGTTCCTCTGGATTAGGCGATTTAACAGTAGGAAAGTTAGCATCGGGCATTTCCTGTTCTTTAACAATATGGACATTTCGATATCCTAGATCATGCAAAGCACGTTTTACTGATTTATTGGCTGTACCATGAAGCGGTGTAAACACGAGCTTTACATCGAGTTCATCTGCTAACTTTGGATCTTCCGGAATAGTGAGCAAATGCTCATTATAAGCAGTATCCAGTTCTTCCCCAATGATTTGAATGAGCCCTCTGTCCTTTAGGATTTCTTCTTCCTCCACTACAATGGAAAGCTCATTTTCAATCGCGTTCACGTAATCAATGACTTGATCCGCTGCTTCAGGAGGTAGCTGTGCCCCGTCTGATCCGTACACTTTATACCCATTATATTCAGGCGGATTATGGCTTGCTGTAATGACGATACCGGCAAATGCATTCAGTTTACGTACGGAAAAAGAGAGCTGTGGGGTAGGCCGTAATTCATCAAATACATAAGCTTTAATTCCCTTTGTTGCCAAAGTCTTGGCTGCCTCCAATGCAAATTCTGGAGACTTATGTCTTGAATCGTAAGCAATTACGACTCCTCTGGATTTTGCCTCGTTTCCAAACGATTGAATATACTCAGCAAGTCCTACAGTCGCTTTTCGCACGGTATATATGTTCATCCTATTCGTACCTGGACCAATTTCCCCTCGCATACCACCCGTCCCGAATTCCAAATTTTTATAAAAGGCGTCTTCAAGTGCTATTTCATCATCATTCATTTCTTCAAGCATTAAGCGCATTTCATTATCTAAATTTGGGTAACTTGTCCAAATAGTATATAAAGACTTCCAGTCCATTAAAAACAGCTCCCTTCCAGCCTGTATGTTTTTTTGCTTTGTTTGGCACGTCTTTTCCCTTTAACACTTAGTACATATTGTAGGCGATCAATTGAGCATGGGATCTAAAAACCAGCGTTCCTAAAGCATCCAATCCGAAATCAACTTTAGCTCTTTGAGTAGTTCTCCATCCTGCAACGGGGTTGTAGAGTCGCCAAATGGCGTCTCTTCCAAAGTTATTGGTTATGATCCATTCATATTCCCCAACCAATACTTTGGAAAAAGCGTCATTTGTCCTTCATCCATTACCCCTTTGGCAAGAAGAGTGACAATGCGGCTGGAATACACTATGATTGTGTACCCTCAAAAAAAACGACACCATTATCATCCATTGTCATCCTAGGACTCTTTTTAGTAAGGGGGGCTGAATGTTCTCAGGAAGCCTCTTCAGGGTATCTTCAAGCATATCGAGAGTCTATAGAAAAAAGTATCGACTAACGGAAGCATATCGTTTAAGGCGTTATGGTTGATGCCGTCAAAGCAAAATAAAGGATGCAGATGATCTTTCCCATGATTTCATGGATTATAACTTACAGTGGCTCATTCTTGCTTACCATAACGGTTTCTAAAGATGAATCAAAGTCAAGGATAGCCATCATTTGATCCTTTAGTTTTCTAGCATACACCTGATTATTTACCTGCTAAGGCCCTTAGATTTTTTCTAGAGAGCTGAAGCGATCCTCGAAAAAATTCAATTGCCAAACCCTGAATAATTACAAATTTCTTTTTTGATATCGGGATCCATATCTTTTGGCAGCTGATTGATTGGAAATAAGTGTATAGCACTTCCTTCTTTACCATCAGGTTTCAAAGTTCCTTCTATAATTTCATTTGTTGTATAAAAAGCGTTAACAGAATAGAATTGATCTCCATTTGGTAAGTGAATAAAATAGTTTACGCCTGATAAAACTTTTAGAAATTGTAATCGACCAATCGTTAAACCTGTTCCTCTTTTACTTCACGCAATGCTGTTTCCTCTAATGATTCTCCTAACTCCATAAGTCCCCCTGGTAATCCCCATACTTTTGTATCTGTTCGAAATTGTAATAAAATCTGCCTAAGTGGATTAAATATTAATACTTTTGCCCCTGTTAAAATGACTGGCCTTTTTCCCACAAGCTTGCGTAAATCTTCTATATAGCCCATGTCACTCCCCTTTCTACTTAAATGATAACTATTGGGTATCCAGCTTGTTTTTTCGTTATGATAAATTTTGTTTTTAAATTTTCCTTACTTGATTTATTTTTTCTTTTTCTTTTTTTTAGTTTTAGTTTCCGTTTTCATTTTAGTTTCCGTTTTAGTTTCCGTTTTAGTTTCCGTTTTCATTTTAGTTTCCGTTTTAGTTTCCGTTTTCGTTTTAGTTTTTGTTTTAGTTTTTGTTTTAGTTCCCGTTTTAGTTTTAGTTTTTGTTTTAGTTCCCGTTTTCGTTGTATTAACGAGAGAATATAATCTTTGTTGCTCAATAATTTGTTTATTGACATCAAATTTTTCTTCAATGACTTGCCGTGCTCTTTCCGTATAGTCGTTCCAAATCTCTGGATGTTCTAAAAAGAATTGTATGCCTTTCGCTAACTCAATATCATTTTTTTCTGGAGCTAGGTATCCTGTTCTCTGGTGTTCAATCAATTCAGGGATTCCCGCGTGTTGAGTGGAAACGACAGGTAAACCGCTAGCCATTGCTTCTTTTAAGGCATTAGGAA
The DNA here is from genome assembly GCF_030348345.1 of Peribacillus sp. NJ4. NCBI lineage: Bacteria > Bacillati > Bacillota > Bacilli > Caryophanales > Bacillaceae > Peribacillus > Peribacillus sp. NJ4. Next base: position 43,527 of record NZ_JAUCFQ010000007.1, on the reverse strand, counting down.
TGCCTTCGATATCACCAGTTTTAGCTGTCTGACTTGCAAGACAAAAGATATGAGCTTTTTTTAATTCGTCCGAAACTTGTTTTGAATCCATAACTCCTCTAAGAATCACAACATCTTTAAGGTTATATTCTGCAATGGCGGATTTAATTTTTTTCTCATCTTCACCTGCTCCGATAATATGCAGTCTAGCATTTGGATATTGTGTATTAATCCGTTTAAATGCTTTTATAAGAGTAATAAATCCTTTTTTGTCTACAAGTCTACCTACAGATAAAACTCTTATTTCGCCTTCTATGGGGAGAGTGCGGTTAGAATAGGGGAAAAGATCTAATTCGATACCACCATATAACACATGCATATTTTTAGCCGGAATTCCTAAACTTCTTAATCCTTCTGCAAGATATTGGCATACAGGGTAATAGTGTGCACCATGTTTATTTAATGCTGAATATCGCTTAGCATTTTTTTCGAAAATTTCTGGTCTGTCAGAACCATCACGCCCTCTAATGCTAACAATCAAAGGGATATTATATTTTTCACATATAGGCAAAATCTCTTGTCCGTGTGATCCGTGATGAGCATGAATGGCTATGATATCTTGTTCTTCGAAGAACTTTTTTAGATCTTTAATTTTGTTTAAATTATAGTAGTTTTCAAAGGGGAATTCTGTACGGTTGGTATTGTCGAATGGGCCGATTACGATTGAGCGATATTGACTAATTTTTACGATTTGATTATATATAAAACGTTGATGTGTTTTGATGTTTTCACTCACAAAAAAAGCAATGGTTTTCATCCCACCTCACTCCCTTTAATAAGAAATTCATATTTGCTTTTCTCGCGTTCTGCTAATTGAACTAATAGTTCTTGATAATTACTTGATTTTTTTATTTTTTCTTGTTCTACAATTTGTTTTACTTGCTTGTGAAATTCATGAGGAAACATAGAATCAGCTTTATAAATGTCTTTGTATGGTAGGTCTTCAGAACAAACTTTAAAGTAATTTTCAAACAGAGGATTTAATTTGGATAGAGGATCATTTTTAGAATTACGTGTAATTGACATCATGAGAAAACGAAAATCATCTAACGGTGAACCGAAGTATGCATGATCAAAATCAATAATAAGAAATTCCTTGTTTTCTGTTGTGAAAGCATTGTTCATGTTGAAATCCCCATGGCAAATGCTATTTCGTTTAGAGGTTTGTTGAAGATATCCTTCGATATCACAAGTTTGCATAAGGTGATAGACACTTAGTCCTATTTTAGTTATCTCATTGATTATGTCTTTTAAGGTAGGTGAACTAACGGAAGACGTCCACTTTTTTATTTCATCAAGTTTATCTGAATAACTTTTTAAAAAATTTTCCTTGTTTGGAAAAAAGATTTTTTCATTAAAGCTAATAAGCTCTTCAAATTTAGCATGTGAATGAAACTCTGCCAATCCTTCGATGCGCTGCTGTTCATTTATTGGCTCCAGATTATTGATATATTCAGAAACATAATAAAATTTTTTCTTTGTTTGGACATATACTTGGCCCTTTGTCGTCTCAAATACATTGGGTACAGAAAATCCAATTTTAGATAATTGATGATGAAGCAGAATTGGAAAAGAAGAATTGTCCTTTTTTACGGCTTTTAATACAAGACGTCGTTTATTTTTCGTATCGTGTATCACCCAAACCTTATTTTCTTTAGGTTCCTTAATAAAAACAACATCCTTTTCTGACAAATTATACTCCTTAAGAATTTCCAATGGAGTTTTCATATTTTCAGGGTTCAAATTACTTTCTCCTTTTTATTAACTTACATATTTTTTATATTTTTTTGTTTGCATGTAATTCACCCATATACCCATCTCTTTTTATTTGATTTTGGGTTTTCCTCATTAAATTTTTGATTAAAATAATTTGCCCATGTACTCTTCAAATCTACTAATATCGAATCTGTCTCCATCCATCGTTTTCCCATAGACATTTTCTAATTTCAGCATTTTCATTAATGGCATCTGTTATTTAAATTTCATCACCAACTCCAGGATTTATCATTTCTAAATAAGAAAAAGTCAATGGTGTCAATGACAGCTAAATTTGACGGTGGATCGTTTGATGGTTTTTCAACAATATTAATAACTTCACCTATACCACTATCTATATTTCCAATTCAGAAACACCGTTGTTTGACAACAACTGATTTTCAACTTCATATAGGCCGAGTACACTTTTTTTAATTTTTCTTAAACTCTTACTAAGTGACCTAATCCAGCCGTCTCTTTTTCAAAAATAACTTCATCAGGCAACAATACAGCAAACGGTTGATTTCCAACAAAGTTTTTCCCTAAGAGGATTGCATCACTAAGCCCGCTAGCATAAGGCTGTCTAGTATATTGGGTATGAATATTGGGTTCGAGTGACCGATTAAAATATCCGCAATCAAATTTTTGATCGTGAAACGACGATTAATATTTCCTCAAGGCCTGACGCCATTGCTCCTCTACTTTTTTGTTTAGTGTAGTAATCATTTAACAATGTGAAAATTGTATTTTCTATAGGGTAATGTAAACCTTCTTAATAATAAATGAACTAGTCCTTTTTTTTGTTTGGACTATTGTCTTTATGTAAACCTTTTTAATAATAAATGAACTAGTCCTCTTTTTTGTTTGGACTATTGTCTTTATGTAGACCTATTATTAAGATTTATATAAGAATTTTTTGTAAAGATTGGGCAAAACTCTATTTCGATATAAAAAAAGTAGATTTTCCTACGCTAATTGGAAGCCTGGTAGTCTTTCCGGAAATATACCACTCTAAGATTGTAATAATCGGGATGGGTTCTGTAGTAGTAAAAAATATACCAGACTTCAGCTTGGCTTATGGTGTTCCAGCTCAAGTAATAAAACTTTTAGAGGACAAACAGTAGTAAGAAAACCATTTAGATTTAATCTTTCTTACCTATTAATCTATATAAATCTCACAAAATCCCACTATTTATATCAAATTCCACTATATATCCATAACGTTAATTACAATTATTCCATATAAATAAATGATGAAAGTCAAATTTTTGCTAAAAAAAGGGGATTAAGATATGTCAGTACTTTACTCAACAGGTCCTGTTGAAAACATGAATGGTGACAGTTCCTTAGACCCATCATTTACGTTGGACAAGCTTTTTTATACTGTCGTAGTAAACATTCTAAATAATAATGAAAGAAAGAGTACCGAAGTAATAATAGAAGTCTACGGTGTAGATGGTCTAAAAAACATAGTAGGACGGTATAAGGGTGAAGTAGAGGAACAATATGGTTACACTTCTGAATTAGAAGTATATGAATTAAACCGTTTTAATTCAAATTGAGCTACGAAAAGACGATGTCCTCGCATCTGTGACCGGGAAAAATGCTTTAGGAGAAATTATAAGAGAACTGCCGTTAACACGCATAAAATCATAAAAAGCTACTTGACCAATAGTGTTTAATCCAACTAACATGAGTCAATTTTATAATAGGTTTTTTTCTTCGTTGAGTGACCAGATTTTAGTTATTCATTTTTTTAAATGATTAAGCAGCTTAAGTCATTTTGTTCATTTGTTGGTTGATACTGTCTACTGCCAATTTTGAGGCATCTTAAACAAGAGTCACAATATCAAAATGAACCTTGGCCTTTTTTCCCGTACGATATCGGACATTTTTTAGTTGAAAGAATTCTTTTATATAGGCATTGACTCGTTCAACGGCCATTCTTTGATTGTAAAGCTTTTTCCATGCTTCTGATCCACGACCTGGGGCGGTGCCTCTTTTTTATGCGTTGAACTCCTTGGGAGACAAGCGATTCGAATTATGAAATTCATTCACATAACTGAGTTTAACTGTGGCCGGATTTTTTTAGATTAGATGAATTGTAATCTTAAATGCGAAACCCAGAAAAAACAAAAAGCCCTACTCGCTTCGTGTAAAATAGTAGGTACCACACAACTTTTTTATAAGGAAACGAGTCTGAACTTACTACTTGAGCGCCGACAACTAGAAGTGTTCCAAAAACTTGGGCATTCTACAAGAGAAATTGGTGCCGTTCTTAATCGTCATCATTCCTGTATTGCGCGTGAGTTAAAACGCAACCATAATATAAACGATGAATAACAACCAGGAGCCTCAAGAGAGTATATTGAACGCCGTAAGATAAGCTTATAAACCCATTGGTAAATATCCTTTAGACCTAGCCGAACGGGTTCAAGAAAAGTTGGATCTTACATGGTAACCTGAAGCCTTACTGGTCGCTTATCGTATAAAACAATTTATAACTAACTTTAACAAGGGAAGTTATTGACTAAGGACCTTTCCATCTGGAGAAAGAAATGAAACGAACCAAAATATTGTTTTAAAATTAAACTTCTGGTTTAAATGTCTTTCTTCCTTCACAAAGAACATCATCTTGAGCCATAGTATTTCACCTCAACTTTTGTTATCATAAACAAAGTTGAGGTGAGAACTTTATAATTTAGTGCGGGTTTATCCTTACTGAATGAAGTAGAGAATACATCAATATTTTTTATTCACTTGTATCCAACTTAGTAATCTTCACTACTTCCTTTTTATATAGTACTTATTGTACCAATTTACAAACTGAGTTAAACCTTTTTCTATTGTTGTTGAAGGATAGAACCCCACATCAGCCTGCAAATCGGAAATATCTGCATAAGTCTCCTTAACATCTCCTGGTTGCATTGGTAAGAATTCTATTTTTGCCTTTTTGCCAATTAGTTTCTCTAATGTATTAATAAAATCCATTAATTTTATAGGATTATTATTACCAATGTTATAAATTTTGTATGGGGCATAGCTTGAACTTGGATCAGGATTAGCTCTATCCCATTTTTCGTTATATATCGGTGGATTATCGAGTAATCGGATTATTCCCTCAACAATATCATCAATATAAGTAAAATCTCTTCTCATATCGCCATTATTAAAAACCTTTATTGTATTCTCTTCAATAATATTTCGAGTAAAAGAGTAATAAGCCATATCAGGTCTCCCCCAAGGACCATACACCGTAAAGAATCGGAGTCCTGTGGTTGGAATATTAAATAAATGACTATAAGTATGAGCCATTAATTCATTAGACTTTTTTGTGGCAGCATATAAACTTACTGGATGATCCACTGAGTCTTTAGTTGAGTAAGGGATATTAGTATTTGCTCCATAAACAGAACTAGAGGATGCATAAATCAAGTGCTCTACATTATATTGTCGACAGGCCTCTAAGATATTCACAAACCCTACTAGGTTTGAATTAACATAAGAATCCGGGTTGTCTATGCTATAACGGACTCCAGCCTGAGCTGCTAAGTTGATGACTATATGAATCGTCCTGTCTTTAAATATTCGATTTAATTTTTCTTTATTTGACAAATCCATTTTATGGAATTCGAAATTAGGGTTTTCTTCTAATACCTTAAGACGATCTCTCTTCAAAAGAACATCATAATAATCATTAATATTATCTACACCTATTACATGATAATCTTGAGCCAACAAACGTTTTGTTAGGTGGAAACCAATGAAACCTGCAGCTCCCGTCACTAAAATGTTCATAGTATTAATTCCAATCCTTTCTATAACTATAGGATTTTGAGATTTTTCTGGAACACTGAGTAAGCATTCGTAATCATACATTGATACTTTCGATCCTTTACAGCAACAGAGCAAAGTTCATTATGACGGATATAAGACAAGGCGAACTCAGAAATCTTCATTGGGGAGAGACTTACGATTCATTCGTAATCCACCAATGACATGATATCCTTTTTTGATTTAAGCCTCATGATTTTTTCACTCGTATACCCGCCGCTGTCAACTAGTACAAAAAAAAATTCATTTTCAGAAGATGGACAGTCTTTTTTGCTTTTGAAAGGTAACTACAGTTTTGCCAATGCTCTTTTAAATAAGGGAGGAAAATTCGAGTAAATCAATAGTCCTCTGTCACTACATGAGCAGTGACAATACAATGAGGACCATATACTTTTCCCGACTGAATGAGGAAATGATGAACGTAGCGGAACAAGTGTCACCTTGCTTTTCACCAGGGTTATTAATTTTCTCTTTATAAAAAGTTCAAGCGTTGCCTTTTCATTCAATTTTTGACACGATGGAGATTCATTTGATTCGTTGAACCAAGGATAAAGCTAATAATTACGCGGCCAGCACAAACAATAATGCCGTGAATAAGAAAGATTAAATGGTGTCCTCGAGGTATAGTTACGAATGAAGTTTAAGCTAAAGCGATCTTGAAAACCGTTGAATGCGAAGTCACCATAGGTTTAAATATGCTCCTTTTTGTGGTAACTAAAACTTCAACAAAATGGCATAATACTCGCTTTTACATTTTTTCGTAAGGTTCAAGTTACATAACTATGACTCTACAAGCGTATTATCATTTTCATCTAATGGAATTGGTGTTTTTGTCCATTCAGCATGCGTATCAGGATCTATCTCCCTCACTTGTTCTAGAAAAGAATCTAAAAAATTTCTTTCTCTCAGGTCTTTAAATAACTCGAGAGGTCTTTGTTGTTCACGTGAAAACGAGTACACATGATCGACTAATTTAAAACCATTCCTGGTTATGATAATATGCCGTAGTGGGGCATCAATTTGTTTGAAACCCGATTTTTCCATTGTTTTCAATATATAGAGTAATCGTCTGGTTATGTCCTCAGAAAGTTCAGATTGTTTTTTAAGAAACGTATTTAAATCTGGTCCTAATAGATATTCCATTAAAATATAATTGGGTCCTGTTTCAAAGACTTTCGGGATAAAAGGCAAGTCTTGACTTGATAAAAGAACCTTTTTTTCCTGATTTGCATGTTCAGTTTTCCCGTAAAGTTTTACGCATTTGTCTTCAGACACTCGATAAACAGCACCTTGATGCCCTTTTCCAATTAGTGTTTGTGTAATAGCGCTATCCACTTTTACTCCATTACCTGAACCTCCAGAGAGGACGGTAATGTTTCTAAAGTCCAAACTATTTTGATTGAAATAATTGTCCCACTCATTGAAGGTGTCCGGTTCGAGCTTTTTCACTTGGGCTAAGAACGAGTCCTTTAATAGGATTATTTTTAAATCTCTTAATAATTTTAATGGTACAGGGTGCATTCTTTTGAAGGAATTTACATGGTCAATCACCTTAAGTTCCTCATTACCAACGACGAAAATATGGCGTAGAGGGGCATCTATCATGGTGAATTTTGCTTGTTTTAATTCCTTTAATATATAGAGAAGTTTCTTTACTATAGAATCAGGGATATACGTACAATTTCTCAGGTATTCTTTTAAAGTTGGAGCATTAAAATATTCCATGACTATATAGTTTGATCCTGTATCATATACCACAGGCATAAAGGGTAAATGTTGTCCCGCTTTAAGTGCTTCTTCCTCCATTTTCGCTTGTACCGGGTCTGAATAGATTTTCACACATTTATCTTCTGATAGTTTAAATACTGCACCTTGAGCACCCATTCCAATCAGCGCATAGGTAGTGGGATTGTCAATTCCCAAAGATTTTTCACCTTTGGTTACAGTAATGGTTTTAAAATCCTCCATGATCTCCTCCTAACTGCTCATCTATAGACTTCTGTTGAAGCTGTTGAATTTTATTAAGCGCTTTTTTGATTTTTTCGGCTTTTTGAACCTTTTTTTCCTTTTTACGAGATGCTATTGTTTCATCAACAACTTCAGCCTTCTGATGAATTTTATCTTTTTTGTCTTTTTTATTGGATGCTACAAGTTCATCTTTGACTTTATCTTTTGTCTGCTGTTGAAGCTGTTGAATATAAACAAGGGCTTTTTCGGCTTTTTTTCTAGGTTTTATTGATTCGCGATCATATATAACTCGTTGTTTAGTCTTCTTATGGGTTTTTTTATCATTTTTATCATTTTTGCGAGGTGTTTCTGAATTTTGTTTACCTTTTTTATAAGGGGCTACAAGTTCATCATAAAATTCAGCTTGTTGTTGAAGCTGTTGGACGAGGTCAAAGTTTTGTTCGATTTTTTTACGAGCTGCTACTGTAAATGTTTCCCACAACTCTCTATTTGTTAACATAAATTCCAGCGCCTCTGCCAGTTCATCTACATTGTTTTCTTGTACTAAAACTCCCTCTTTGTGATTTGTTATTAATTCAGGGATTCCGGCATGATTGGTTGAAATCACTGGTACGCCAACCGCCATAGCTTCTTTTAATGTATTAGGTATTCCTTCTACATCTCCATCGGCAGCTTCTAAGCTCGCGGCGCAGAATATATCTGCATTGGTCATTTGATCTCCTACTTGATCTTTAGGGAGATGATTTAATAAACGAAAGGAATCTCCTAAATTAAGTTGATTTGCCAAAGAATTGAGATGTTCTTCAAGCTCCCCTCTTCCGATAATCGTCAGGGTTGCATTTGGAAATTTACCTCTAATCTTTTGAAAAGCTTGCATTAAGATGTGATGTCCTTTTTTTTCCACCAATCTACCCATGGATAAAATGTTTTGAGAGCCACCTTTATCTGGAGTTCGGTATTTGAATTGGTTAAGGTCAACCCCCCCATATAACACTCTAATTTTTTCTGGAGGACAACCCCAAGCAATTAACTTATCAGCTAAATACTGACAAACTGGAAAAAAACGCTCCCCTCGATCAAATAGCATTTTCATGTTGTCTAGATAGCCAATGGGCTGATTAGCCAGGGTTGCATCCCTGCCTCGAATACTTGTTACCAACGGAAGGTTCGTTTCCTCTTTAAACGGAAGTAATAACATCCCTAATTGACCATGATGAGCATGTAAGAGGGAGATATTATTTCTTTCCACATATTCTTTGGGTGAGAAAATTTCATTGAGATAATGAACCTTCTCATTCAAAAGGGAAAGATCTATCATATACTTAGGTTGTCGTACCAAATGAATATAATCATAATCAGGAACTTCTCGAATCTGTGAGATATATTGGGTCGGGTCAACCCTTAAATTCAAATGCATAACTGTGTGCAAGTAAACGCTCTCCTTTCAAGCATAGTAAGCAAATTTTCTGGTCCTTTTCAAGTATATTATGTATGACTCTATAGGTACGCATGGACTAAATGGAATCGAATTTAATTGGAATCGTTTAAAAGTGAATGGAAGTTGTGGACGTTCATAAGCTATAGCTGGGGCTCATAACATACAGTAAAGCTAATTGGTCGTGAGTATGTGTTTACATAATACAAAGAGGATTGAAGTAAGTGATATGACACAATATTATTGGCTATTTAAGAGATATAAAAAAGCACCCAAGAATTATCAAAGGTGCTGCATTGCAGGTTTGCCCGCCTATATAACCACTCACCCTTTTTATGCGTGAGCTTTTATAATATGGCTTTAAAGAATCATGTTCAAATTAATGCAGATGTTATTAAATGCTAACCATTTATGTCATTCCAATAACAATTGCTGGTCTTCCTATTGGATAATATTCAATTTTCTCGCAAACTCTGATTCGATCTTCCTCAAGACAATTTCTTCCATCAAAAACAATCGGTTGTTTCATCGTGTTCATCAATGTCTCAAGATCTAAATGTCTAAACTCCTTCCATTCCGTGACAATAAATACAGCATCCGCATCCACTGTAGCTTCATGGACTGAACTGGCAAAACTAATTGTATCCCTTAATATGTTCTTGGCATTATCTATTGCAACCGGATCATAAGCTACCACTTCTGCTCCCAGTTTGGTTAATGAATGCGCAATTTTGATTGATGGTGCTTCCCTCATATCATCTGTCTCTGGCTTGAAAGCAAGACCAAGCATTGCAACCTTTTTCCCTTTTAAATCCCCCAAGCGATTTATCGCTTTCGTTACAAGGAGTTCCTGCTGAAAATCATTAATCGCTACTGTTTCTTTTAACAAGGAAAAATGTACTCCATTTAAGTTTGCAGTATGAAGCAAAGCTTTAACATCCTTTGGAAAACAAGATCCTCCATAACCAATACCGGGCTGTAAAAACGCTTCTCCAATCCTTTTATCTTTTCCCATTCCCTTTGCTACATCTTTAACATCTGCACCTACTACCTCGCATAAATTGGCAACTTCATTTATAAAGCTAATCTTAGTCGCCAAAAAAGCATTAGAAGCATACTTAATCATTTCCGCACTTCTAATACTTGTTAGTATAAATGGTACACTTAACGGACGATACATATCTTGTACTATCTTAGCCGCCTCTTTATTTCCAGAACCGATGATGATTCGATCTGCTTGCATCGTATCCATAATGGCTGACCCTTGTCTTAAAAATTCAGGATTTGAAACCATATTAATGGTGACCTTTTCGTTACAAAGTTCATCCATGATTTTTTTAATAAAATCATTCGTACCAACTGGCACTGTACTCTTTAAAACGACTACTGCACTCTGAACAAGGTTCGCAGCAATATCCTTCGCGGCTTGCACAATATACGATAAATCTGCTCCCCCATCCTCCATTTGCGGTGTTCCTACAGCAATGATGATAATCTCGGCACCATTTAGCGCTTCTCGATGAGATGTGGTAAATAGCAGTCTACCCGCTGCAGCATTTTGAGCAAGCAAATTCTCCAGACCCGGTTCATATATTGGAGAAATCCCTTGACGTAGACTTTTAATTTTCTGTTCATCTGTATCGATACAAATGACACTATGCCCTATTTCTGACAAACAAACACCAGTGGACAGTCCGACATAACCTGTACCCAAAACGGCTATTTTCATATTATTCAATCTCTCTCGTTTTAATCTGGTTTTCTTTTTGATTTACATCCTTTAAATAGGAAAGTACCTCGTCTTTTATATCATCCCTGCGCAAAGCAAAGTCTATTGTTGCCTTAATAAATCCAACTTTATCACCAATATCATATCGGTTTCCTTCAAAGTTATATGCCAATACGGCCTGCTGCTTATTTAGCTCATTTATAGCATCAGTAAGTTGTAATTCATTACCATGTCCAACTGGAAGCTTTGATAGAGTTTCAAAAATCTCAGGTCTTAAAACATAACGCCCCATGATCGCATATCTTGAAGGAGCCTCTTCCCTTTTCGGTTTTTCCACCAAAGAATCGATATGGAAAAGGTTAGGCTCTATCATTGTCCCTTTTGGCTTAATAATGCCATATTTACTGACATCCTTTTCTGGTACGTTCTGAACAGCTACGACGGAACTGTTGCAATACTCAAAAACATTGATGATTTGTTTCAGACAAGGTGTTTCAGACATAACGATGTCATCTCCTAACAAAACAGCAAAAGGTTCATTTCCAATGAAGCTTTTCGCGCAGAGAATTGCATGTCCTAGCCCCTTCGGTTCCTTTTGACGGACATAATAGATATTTGCCAAACTAGATATTTTCTGAACTTCCTCTAAAATATCGAGCTGATTTTTTCGTAAAAGTGCATCTTCCAGCTCATAGGATTTATCAAAATGATCCTCTATTGATCTTTTTCCTCTACCGATTATGATAATAATTTCCTCGATACCCGAAGCTACTGCTTCTTCTACAATATATTGAATCGTTGGTTTATCAACAATCGGCAGCATTTCCTTGGCCTGAGCTTTTGTTGCAGGCAAAAATCGAGTCCCGAGGCCTGCGGCCGGAATAATGGCCTTTCGGATTTTCATAAGCTGCCTCCCTTTTGTCATTCATTAATCCTTTATATGCAAAAGGACAACTTCCGGTCTAGTTAGTAGCCCTATTAATCTCATTTTTATTTAACAGGGTCTAGTCGCCTAAACATAAAAGAATCCCAAGCTGGCCGAGCCTCGATCCTCTGTTGGTTTCGTGCCAAATAAAAAGATCCATAACACTTTTAATTAATGGAGTTAGGTTTTCATGTAGTGGTCGATATACGTTTTGGATAAACATCTGCATGAGCTTTGAAAGAATATTTTTGCGGCGGTTTGGGTAGTAGTAACGACTTCCTATTTTCCTTCTTTGTTACACTCCAATCGTAAGGGGTTAGGGCAACAATTTCTTTGATTAAAAGAATAGGATTCATCTCTTCCAGTTGCTCGGTAAAATATTTCTCGTCTTCGATAAAGAGTGCCATTAATTGGTGCATTGCACTTTTCAGAATCCCAACTGGCAGCATTTCCAAATCGGGTTGAAGCCAATTGTAAGATCAGAACACTTCTGTATGGTCAATGTCCTACAATTGGTAGGAATTTAGATTATTCGTGCAAGAGAATATTGCGGTTTCGCACTATTACCCAACCAGTAATCAAATAAAATGTCTCCTGATTCCTCTAGATTTAGTTCCAACTCTAACCTGGACATTTCATTTTTATTCGCTAACGGGGGGGGTTAATTTAACAAGGGGATTAAAAATCTATAGAAGAATAAAATAGGAAATAAAACACCTGCCAGTTAGTTGTGCAATAATAAAAGCTGCCTCGGCAGCTTTTGCTCTTGATCTAACTAAAGATTGTCTTGAACTAGAACAACCTTATTTTTCATCTATCCTCATTCTTAGATCAACTGTGGCATGGCAAGCAGCGCAATAAGTAATATCTAAGTAAATGTGTTTTTTAGCAGTTAATAAAACTTGCAGAAAACAAACAAAAAAGGGTGAGAGAAAATGAATACTCTACACCCTTAAAAGAAAAATTTTATGTAAAAAATAGAGACTTTAAATTGTACATTCCTTTTTTGACTGATTACAAACTTTGGATAGTAGCAGATCGTTTCACAAGCTAACGAATTAGTCTACTTTAGCAACTCTTGTTGCTCCCTTACCATTCCCCCATATACACAACTATTTAATAGTTTCCATTATTTTGTTCTTATCCAGAAAGAACCCCCATGCTTTTCGACGCCCTGCATTTTTGGATCTTCCCATAGAGGATTCATAATCTTACTTAATACCGAATCTTGCGCAATGAACATACTTGGGAATACGATCTCGTATTTAGTCCCTTCCGATAATAAAGCAGAGGCAAGCAAATATTGTTCATTGTAATACCGAGTGGCCCATTCTTGTGGGTAATCATAAGGAAGATAGATATCATGAAACTCGACAAAAACGCCAGGTTTTAATCTGGGCAAGATTTCCAGGAACACAACCGTTACATCTGAATTCATAAAAGAGCGATGGCTATTATCGATAAAAAGGACATCTCCCGCTTCCAAATCATCAAACAAATGCAGATCGACATCTTCAAGAGGTTGCCTCACAACTAGATCACAAATACAATCAATTTCGGCTCTCGGATTGGGATCAATAGAGAGAATCTTCGTTTGCAGGTTATGATCCTTAATCGCTTGTTTGGCAAACTTTGTGGAATTCCCGGAACCGATTTCGTAATATCGGACAGGGTTATTCTCGCATAAGAACCCATAGATAGCCACTGAATCCAAGCCAGGCAGCCATCCGTTTATCCAAAAGGGTCGCTCAGGAAACGCTTTATCTTCATCCTTGCCGATACGAACAAAATCGTTTTTATACTGTAAGAATTTCTCAAGATATCCCTCATATACCAACCGATTTCGATTAATAATCTCATATAATTTGGAATGCGGAGGTTTGTTCCACCCAAATCGGGGTTTTGGGCGGACTGGGTAATCAAGATAAATGAAATATTGAGGTTGACTCATGATATTTCCTCCTTATTGATAGCCTCAATTTACAGTGGAGATAAGCAAAGAGAGCATTTTCCGTGTAACACAATAATTTAAAAAACGAAAATATCCATTCGGCGAACAATTTGTATGTCGCTCATCAGGACTTCTTTTGTTGATTCCGATCAATGGGGTCAATCCATGAATGGATTACCCTTAAGTCGACCCTTCATCCCAGAGCCCTTTATATATAATTTATTTCAGAAGCATGTTCAATATGTTCAATATAATAAGTGCCATTATTTAATAAGGGAGTTGCAAGATGGTACTAAACTTGAAATAAGATTAGATTACCGATCTTAGACCTAATCTAAATCAAATCTTTCTCATTCAACATTTATTTTGATAAAAAAAGCCCCGATCATTTTAGATTTGAGCTTTCCCTTCTTGTTTATAAAAACTTTTTCACTCCGCTTAAGGCCATTTGACTTTAAAAAAATGCCTCAAAATGATTTAAGGACAAGTAGTCGTAATAGTCAAAAACCAGCCGCCGGCGATAGTACCTGAGTCAGCCACCGCATCATCAAACACGAAAAGACTCCATGTACCGTTTGGATTGGTCCCATCGAAGACGCTTAAGGTAGAACCGTATGGTGGTGCTGGAGCAGGGAGAACATCACCACCTCCGATGGTCCTCGGCAGAAATGTGCCAGAGACAATTGGGGTTGGCACTAGAGTTGCTTCATCATCGTCAAATGTCAATGTGACACCGACAATACCAACTCCCCCCCTGCATCTGACATTAGGAGGACATTTTGTCCTTGTGGTCCAACGAGCAAGATATCAAGATCAGCCGGGAAGGTGTGAGACATATTGTTTAATGTCACTGTCACCTCAGCAATGGTACCAGTCAAACCTGCCACGTTAATGAATGACGGATATGGGGCGGCTGGTCCTTGGGTGTCACCATTGATAATAATTGGAGTCGGGTTAGGAAAAGTAGCTGTTGTTTGAGTACATAATGTTCCGATCAAATCTAGAACGTTTTCAAACTTGAACTCCAGCAACATTTCCTTCTTGATCGTGTCCTTAAGGGTTCTTTGAACACTTACGTTTACAGCAAGAAGATCCCCTACTGAAACCTCTGCGGGAGAAAACGTAACTCCTGTGTCTAATGTTCCTAAAACACATTGAACCTTCTCTGCCTCGGCATTGATGATGTGGACAAGAGCTAATTCCTCCAAAGCTATGTTTGCGCTGTTACTATACACCTATCAATTGTACACAGCACCTGAAATGAGGTATTAGGGGCTGTAAACAACTTCGTTTCAAACATCAAGCTTCACACTTATTTTGATCAAGATATTCCTAAACTGTTGTGTGTGAACCCATAGACATGTTGTGTAATCAAAAAAATAAGATCCTTTATTTTTTGATGCTGTATTTGGTGAATATAATTTCATAAACTTCTTGTTTTGTGACGAATTGTATTTAATTTAATAAATTGATTAGTATCCATATTTAGAAAAAAGCACAGATCTATTCAAATCTGAGCCTTCTCCAACTTTTTCACTCTATTTTAAACCTTTTTGATTTAAGGACACGTAGTAGAAATCGTCAATGACCATCCGCCATTGATTGCCATGCCATGTCCGCCAAATCGATCAAAAGCGAAAAGGTTCCAAGTACCATTCGGATTCTCTCCAATAAAGGAACTTAAGGCTGTATTGTTGTACGGATTTCCTTGTGGTGCAGGTGGATCAAAATTATAGTCATTAGCGTAGACGCTCGGCTTATACGTACCTGGTCCAAACGGGGCTTGTGGTATTTGAATTAGTCCATTATCGTCAAACGTAAAGGTAACGGTAGGATTACCTATTGCCGAATTACCTGCATCAGACATGATTAGGACAGGGGTTCCCCCTGGAGAGACGACTAGGAGCGAGAGATGGCCCGTAGTTGGTGAAGTGTTATCAGGATCAACGAAATCATTAATTGTAACCGTCACTTTAGAAATAGAACCTTGTAACCCTGAAACGCCGATGTTGGATGGATATAGGCTGGTGCCACCGGCAAGATCGATATTTGTGATGGCTTGGGTATTGCTGAATGAAGCTCCTGTTGTTGGGTTACATGCTGGTGGTAATGTTCCAATTAAATCAAGCACATTTTCAAATTTGAACTCCAGCAGCATTTCCTTCTTGATTACGTCACGAAGCGTTCTTTGGACACTAGCATTGACTGCAAGAAGATCAGCCAATGAAACAGTTCCAGGTGAAAGCGTGACAGCTGTGTCTAATGTACCTAATACAAATTGACTCTTCTCAGCTTCGGCATTGAGGATGTGAGCAAGTGCCAGTTCCTCTAATGCAATCGAGCTTAGCAGTAAAGGAATGGTTTGTCCTATTGTAACGGAAATTAAGGGTGTGATATTGGGAATATTTGGAAAAGATATGTTAAACTCCCCTCACTATCTTTATTATTTTGAACTTAGGTGTTATTAGTAAGATCTTCGTGTCGTACCTTGTTAATGAAGACTTTAATTACCTTTAATTACCTATAATTCTCTATATCTTATTCTTTGTTCATTTAAATGACTGAGTGCTTGTCCTTATAAAAGTTGATATTTTTTGCGAGTACCTTTTTTTATTCGTCGGAGCAACTGTCTCTGATGACAAAAAAAGACGAAGCAATCTTTGCCAGAAGCTTCGCTCGAATCCCTATTTAACTTCTATAAGTTCTATCTTCTAAAAGGAGTGTTACATTTTGGAATAGCAATACCTGATTATCTGCCAGATATTCTCCTGAAAGTCCTTACTTTGCTGCTCCATATTACTCGCGATGAAGGTGAGATGCCTGGTCGCCGTGAGGAAATTTTCCTGCCCAATGTAAATGATTGCTGTATTGTATCGAGCCATAAGTGATGAAGGATAGGTGGACAATATGTTCAAATATGTCCCTAACGAACCTTCAACAAGGTCTTTCGCATACAACTCATTCGCAAGGCCGAGTTCCGTTTGAATAATATCCTCATCGGCTCGTTTCGGACCTGACTCCCTCTGAACTAACTGTTTGATCCTGTCAGAAACTTGCCTGGCGCTATTTTCCCAGGTAAAGGTGGATAAAATCTGCTCACTTGCTTTCAGCCCTTTCTCCTTGACCAAGGTCTGATTCTCGTAGGCAAACCGCATTGACTGCTGTAAATCGCGCTGATCGATCGACAGCCACCATGGATAATCAACCGTATCGAGACTTCCTACCTTTTTCTCCGGTAAAATAACTTCCTTTGACGGAAGTAAGAAGGCTGTATCCTCGCTGCAAAAATCCCGGCACGACCCTTTATCCGGTACGATTACTGGAGTGCCGCAGGCCATCGCCTCGGCCATGGGCAAACCGAATCCCTCTCCTCTGTACGGATGGACCAAGCAATCACAGGCTTTATACAATCCGGCCAGCTCTATTTCGGAAAAGTTTTTATCCATATATACGATGCGCGGATTTTTCGGATTAGACATTGCTTCAAGAATCATCTTCTCTAGCGTTATTCCTTTGTAAAAAGATTGAGTTCCCGTGTCTTTAATGAATAAACAAACATCATCATTCACCGAAAACTCTTTAAGATATGCCTGAAGCAGTACGTCAATTCCCTTTCGTCCAATCGTCCCTCCGACGAAAAGAAACCGAAAAGAGGAAGGTTCCAGAGTAAGAGCTTCGACATTTGGTTGAAATACGTTTTCGTCTACACCGAGTGGAATCACATGAATTTTGTTTTCAGGAATTCCTGAGCGAATGTAGCTTTCCTTATTGTATGAACTGTAAACCCAGATTTCATTCACCCAATATTTCATAGGAATATACCATTCTCTCGGAATGGCACCAAATTCCCATGGCTGCATACAGACCCATCGCCCGCTCTTTGGCATCGACCAATTGGGCGGCCACTGATGGGAAATTGTCAAGTCTGGATTATTATAAGGAGAAAATAGCCTTTTTTCACCCTCTTCTTTAAGATGACGATCAAGCGGCGTTTCTGTCTTCGGTACCTCTTTTCTAAGATCAATATGGTGATCTTGCTGAAGATGCTTGCAAATTTTTTGATTTACAATCGCAAGGCTATGACCGGCAAAGTGTGAGCCTACCCAATTTATTTTAAATGTATCTATCTTCAACAGCCTCCTTCAAGAGTTGACGATGTTACTTCTTTTTCCCACTTATTATATTGAACCCCGTTAATAAGTTCCCAAAAAATCACTTTTTTATCGAGCTGGGATTATAGGATAGAAAATGACCAATTACTGTTAAAAAGAGGAAAAGAAATCATAAATGTTTGAAGTTTCTTGTCGCTATTCATGGTTGTAAACGGGGAATATAATGGGGACTCCCTAATTTGTGGATGAAGTGAATATTGTATCTGCAGATGACCGCAACTTCGGTTTGGAGCGCAACAGGGGACTGGATTTTATGGCTGGATACAAACGAACTTCCGATATGACACCCTGCGTGATATCCATTTCGATGACCCTCTATTGTCTTTTCATGTAATATTATGGTGACAGCTCAGCCTCGAGTACAACGTTCGATATCCCGTATTCCGAAATACATCAAGAAATGAAATTCATTAAAAGATTCATGAAATTCTCAATGTAAATGAAGTCTTCACTACAAAGGACACAGCCAAATCATCAAGACTACTCCTTTTTAGGTATATCATTACGGATATTTGGATTTGAACGTAATCTAAGCAAAACAATTAAAGACAGCCGAACTTCTTTGCTGTACCACATTAGAGTATTCAATATTGATCAGTTCTAAAAGGATTTACGGAGCATGGCTCGGTATTGAAAGGTTCCCTCAATCCAGATTATGAAGATTTGCATTTCTCCAAAGGTTTTATCTAATATATCAAAGAAAATTTGCAGCTTCTTTCCATATAGGAGTAGGCATCTTCCATACTTTGTACTAAGGTTGCTGCCTCGAAAAATTGGGCAAATCCAGGCGGTTACACTTCTTATGCACAAGCTGCAAAATTCGAACTAATGTTCGTTCTTTTATATTGACGATCTGCGTAAATCATTAATACAATCTTTGGAGGATTATAAAGAAACTTTAAACACCAGGGTATTGTTTATTGACATTCCATATAAAAATAAAAAGATAGAAAAATATAGAACTAGCCGTGTCTTTTAAAGGGGTTGTCCAATACACTATAATAACTCAAAAGAAAGAGAGATGATAAAATGTCTCAAGCCAATATCCCTAATATCACTCCGCTTATTTCAGTTACTGTAGAACAAACAATTCCGTTACTTTTAAGCTCCATTGCCCTTGAAGAATTAGCTCTTGCTCACATTGTGAATGCTGAAGCAGAGAAGCTTCAACTCGTTTTAGGAACATTACCTGGTGGAACTCCGCTTTCTCCTGCAGTGGTTTCGATATCCGATCTTCTTGCTGTTGACGCAAGTGTTCAAAGAACTCTTCGTGACGTAATCAAGAAAGAAATGCTGTTGGAATTCAAATTTGAAAACACACTGGATTTACTAACTGGTATCACAACACCAGGAGGTATATCAATTCCTCCTGTTACTGGTGCAGAGTGTGGCGTACCTACTCTTATTTCAGGTGCGTTATTTGGCGCCCTTGGCCTACCAATAGTAGGTGCCCAAGTAAATCTTGAAGTAATTGCCTCTTCTCCAGGTGCAAGCCTAATAGGTCTCCCTCCAACTACCGTTACAGGTCCTGGTGGTATCTTTAGCGTTTTGGTTACGCCTACTGGAGCACCAGGTCCAAATTTTGTAACAATACGAGCTTCCGTTACAATTGCAGGAGTAACGGTTTTCACAGATGTCACTATCGAATTCGAATGTCCAATTCCTTAGTAATTCTCGATTATATTTCAAGAGATTGAATAAATATAGCAGTTTTTGCCCTAAACCTCTCCATTTTCCTGGAGGGGTTTTTGTGCGCTAGGCAGCTCCTCGGCCCATCCTGTTTCTTTAGAAAAAGTTTAGTTCGTTCTTCTTTTTTTCCCCACATATTATATGGAAGGCGGTCCCCCAAGGTTCCAAAAAGTAACTTTTGCCCGATTGGACTCATAGGATAGATATTGACCCATTGATTATTAGAAGGAGGAAAAAAAAATGGATTTTCGCCGTTTATCGCTATGTATGATTGTGAAAGATGAAGAGGAATTTATTGAACGCTGCCTAAGCAGTGTAAAGGGTGTTGTGGATGAAATGATTATCGTAGATACGGGGTCTTCAGACCGAACTATTGAAATCTGTAAGTCATTCGGCGCTCAGGTGTTAAGTTTCCCCTGGAACGGGAGCTTTTCAGACGCCCGAAACTATGGCATTGAGCGTGCAACCGGAGACTGGATTTTATGGCTGGATGCGGATGAAGAGGTAGAAGCCAGTGATGTATATAAGCTGCGGGATATCCTCTACTCGGATGATTATTTTATGTCCATTCATTTGATTAATTATTATGGTGATAAACCGGATCCGACAAAAACATTCGACATTGCGCATGCCCGCCTTTTCAAAAACAATAAGGGGTTCAAATTCCATAACAATATCCATGAAATGCTCAACGTGAACGAAGTCTTCGCGGATTTCGATGAAGTCCCTGCCATGAAGACGGTTCCCATTAAGTTATACCATTATGGATACCTGGATTCTATGAATGAATCAAAAAAGAAATTCGAACGAAATCTCAGCATGCTCAAAAAAGAACTCAAACAAAAAGAGTACAGCCCATGGATGGAATACCACATTGCAAGTGAATACTACCGGGCAAAAAAATTTGACAAGGCATTTGACTATGTCAATCGTTCGATCATGGGATTCCTAAAAGAATTAAAAACACCTCCATCCCTGCTGTACCGGTTAAAGTATTCCATTTTGATCAACTCAGGCAGTATTGACGGGGCATGGCAGGGCATCGACAGAGCAATAACCCTCTATCCGGATTACGTCGATTTGCATTTTTATAAGGGCCTGATTCTATACGTTAGAGATATGTTCAAAGAAGCTTTGGAGGTGTTTGACCACTGCCTTGACCTGGGAGAGGATAATTTACAGCATCTTACCTTACAGGGAGTAGGAAGCTTTCAGGCTATGTACTATAAAGGATGCTGTCTCGAAAAATTAGGGGAAATCGAGGATGCTGCAAGAAGTTATGCACTAGCTATAAGTCTGTCAGATACATTTGATTCGCCTGTAAAGGCTCTGCGTGAGCTGATGATAAAGAATGAGGATATCTTTGGGAAACTCCCTGAAAATTGTGATAATGCAACGTTAGTTACCAAGATTTTTTTAACTACCAGTAAACTTTAACAAATACAAAATATAATAATAGTGGAATATCTGGGTCATGAAAGAGAGGTATTATTATGTCTCAAGCCTTTATTCCAAATTTCACACCGACCATTTCGAATATAACTGCCCACACTATCCCTTTATACTGATTTCCATTGCCCTTGAGCTCTTGCTCACATCATGAATACTTCTGCAAAATGTCTTCCACGTGTTCTAGGAACTTTACCTGGAACCCAGATTTCCCCTGCAGTGTTGTCATTATCAAACCTTCTTGATGCGAACCAAAGAGCTAGGAAACCCTTCTTATCGTGCAAGAAGGAAATGCTGCTTCAATTCAAATTTGAAGACATTCTCGATTTATTAGATGTACTTACTACACCTGGCGCTATTGGTTGATTACATGTATTAAGTATAAGGCTTTATTTTGTCATGTTTCCCTCCAGGTTCCTGGGGGGGTTTGTGTTTTAAAGAAACCGAAAAAAATCGCTTACTTATAAAATAGGTATGTCAGGACCAAGCCCGGCTCTATATACTACAATTGTAACTAAAGAAAAGAGGTGAAATTAATGTCTCAAGCCAATATTCCTAATATTACACCAACGATTTCGATTACTACGGGGCAGACAGTTCCTTTGCTTCTAGCTTCAATTGCCCTTGAAGAGCTCGCATTAGCGCACATCATCAATGCTGAAGCAGAGAAGCTACAATTTGTTCTCGGCACTCTGGAAGGCACAACAACAACGTTCTCCCCTGCAGTAGTTTCGGTAGCTGACCTACTAACTGTAGATGCGAGTGTTCAGAGAACCCTTCGTGACGTCATCAAAAAGGAAATGCTACTTCAATTTAAGTTTGAAAATGTCCTTGATTTGATCGCGATTACTCCACTTCCTTAAATATTCTCCTTTATTCATTGTAAGGAGAAACTTAGTCTCCCTTACAATGAATAATTTTTATAAAAGTTAAGCTTTATACATAAAACCCGACTAAAGAAACCTTTTTGTGTTTCTATTATTCGGGCTATAGTTCAGGGTTTTTTCACTCTGTTATTTTTAGTTGGATCCTGATTTATAAACCAATCTATTGTTTTTTTCAATCCTTTTTCCAGACTTACTTTTGCTTCAAAACCGAAACTTTCCTTGGCTCTTTGTATATCGAGTCTTCTCCGCGGTTGGCCGTCAGGCTTCGTAGGCTCCCAGAGTATTCGACCTGTAAAACCTGTTTGTTTTGCAATTAACTCGGTCAAGTCTTTAATTGAAATTTCTGTCCCTGTACCAATGTTTACAGGTTCTGCGCCATTATAACGTGCTGTTGCCAGCAGAATTGCTTCTGCGGCATCTTCTACAAAGAGAAACTCTCTCGTTGCCTTCCCGCTCCCCCATACAGGAATATGATCCTTTCCCTGTTCTTCCGCCTCTAAACATTTCCGTATTAGAGCCGGAATCACATGAGAAGTCTCCAAATCGAAGTTATCACGGGGTCCATATAAGTTTACGGGAAGAAGAAAAATCGAGTTAAAATTATACTGCTGTCTATATGCCTGACTCTGTACCAGCAGCATTTTCTTTGCTAACCCATAGGGAGCATTCGTTTCCTCAGGATATCCATCCCATAATTCATCTTCCTTAAACGGAACGGACGCAAACTTTGGATAGGAGCAGATGGACCCACAAGCCACGAATTTATCTACATTTGCTAGTCTTGCCGCTTCCATCAGATGAATCCCCATTGATAAATTATCATAGAAAAACGATCCTGGATTTTTTCGATTCGCCTCGATGCCACCGACTGAAGCTGCCAAATGGATGACAATATCCGGTTTTGTCTCCTCCATCAGTGACATAGCCGTTTGCGGGTTGCGCAAATCATGCTGTCTGCTACGCGGCACAATAATTTGGCTGCACGCCATATGCCTCAATCTCTCTACTACGTGGGAACCGAGAAAGCCCGCACCCCCGGTCACCATTACTTTCTTATCCTTCAACTGTTCCATAACATTCCTCCATATACGCATAACTAACAGGAAGGCGTTTTGTAAGTTCTTATCAAAATTAGCTGACGGGTGCAATGTATCTGCCCATTAAACCGTTCCCCCAGGCTTAGATAAATAAAGATTTTTCTCAAGCACAGTGGTACCTTCCTTATGAACATATTAAATAACTTTTACTTGATTACCTGAATTTTTTATTAACCTTTTTTTCAGTTTTTTAGGTTTCTTAGTTACACGATTGAAAATTTACTATTACAATGAAGATAAATATCATCAAAATCTAGCTTTTCCACTAATCTGAAACCTTGCAATTTTAAGTACTCTTCCACATTTTTTTCTCCATAATTATTTTCTGTTACAATGCATTCAATCTTCACTTTATTAAAATCAATCGACTGAATAACCGCCATTTCAGCCCCTTCAGTGTCAATACTACACAAATCAATTTCTGTAATATTATGACGATCTAAAATGGATTGCAGTGTAAACGTTTTTACTTTAATTATTTTTGAATTCCCTCCAAATTCTTTAATTTCTTGATTGATTCTTCCTTTATCCTGGGCATTATATTTATTAACAAGACCGCTAAGCATTTCTGTTCCTGTTCTCCCATGAACGTGTAAAAATTCCTGATATCCATCTTCAGTCGATACTGCACCTTCTACACAAATGCTCTGCCTATTTTTCCTTAATAATTCAAACACTTCCGGCAGTGGTTCAACACAGATTCCCTTCCAGTTTTTATGCTTTTCAAAAAAATAACTATTGCTGAATGTTATTCCATCATGTGCTCCAATATCCACAAAAAAGCCATTTTCCATTCCTCTAAATATTCTTTCATTAATATATTTATCCTGACCAATCTGACTATAATAGTCCATAGGACACCCTTTCTCAAATTCCCTTTATTAACCATTTCCAAATTATTCAATTATATTATAGCGTTCTTAATTTGTGCTTTTTCTACATACAGAGATTAATCCTCTTCCATTAATAGGCTATAACAATAAACCCTTAATAAATGACTCCCTTCGTTAATTTAACCACTCATTATAAATGTCCCTTAATGTATCCTCAAACTTCCGTTTTGGTTTCCATCCTGTTGCATCGAACAATTTCCCGGGGTCTCCTACCAATCTTGGGATATCCGCTACTCTCATTCTATTTTGATCAACGACCAGTTCAATCTTTTTAGCTGAAAAAGATAAAAGAATCTGTAAAAGATCCTGAATGTAAACCCCTCTTCCAGAGCATACATTATAAACTTCCCCTGCTCTGCCAAAACGCCCAATTTCATAATATGCTTCAACCATATCTCTTACATCTGTGAAATCCCTTTCGATTTGTAAATTTCCGATATTTATTTTACAATCTTTTACTAGCCCTTTATTAATAAGGGCAATTTGATGGGCAAAATCGGTTGTTACGAATCCTAACCTCTGTCCGGGCCCGATATGATTAAAAGGCCTGGCATGCGTCACGTTCAATCCATACGATTTATCATATAATTTCACAAGCATGCTTATAGCACTTTTACTTATCCCATATGGATTTATTGGCTGCAATGGTGTTTCCTCCAGTACTTTCTCTACTCCTTCTGGAAGGATTCCGTACTCTTCAGAAGACCCTACCGTGATCACCTTTATTTGGTCATTCACTTTTCTGACTGCTTCCAGTAAATGAATCGTCCCGATCACATTTCCTTCAATAAAAACCACTTTATCATCCCATGATTCTTTTACATTGCTTAATCCTGCTAGATGAAAAATATGTGTAGGTTTAATGTTGTCAATCAATTTAAGCGTCTCAGTCTCGGACAATAAATTCAATTGATAAATATGTTTCTTGCTCCTGGGTACCCTTGAGGTCCCGTAAACATCGGCTTTATCCTGCAAAAAAGCTTCAAGATGTTTCCCGACAAACCCAGTGACACCGGTAATAAGCGCCTTCATTTACAATCCTCTATACTTTTTCAGATCATAATCCACCATCATTTCTATTAAGCCTTCAAAGGTGACTTCCGGCTCCCAGCCTAATGTTTTTCGTGCTTTTTCGGGGTTGCCTAGCAGCAAATCCACTTCTGTAGGCCTCATAAATGCAGGGTCTTGAATGACATGATCTTCCCATTTCAGCCCGACATAATCAAAGGCGATTTCGACAAGACGACGCACCGTATGGGTTTTTCCTGTTGCAACGACAAAATCGTCCGGTTTTTCCTGCTGAAGCATGAGCCACATGGCTTTTACATAATCCCCTGCAAAGCCCCAGTCCCGTTTTGCATCAAGGTTGCCAAGCCGAATTTCTGTTTGGAGTCCGCATTTGATTCTTGCTACAGCGTCAGTTACTTTACGTGTAACAAATTGTATTCCTCGTCGCGGCGATTCATGATTGAAAAGAATACCCGAACAAGCAAATAAATCATAGCTCTCACGATAATTCACCGTAATCCCATGGCCGAATACTTTAGCCACAGCATAAGGGCTGCGCGGATAAAACGGGGTAGATTCTTTTTGCGGGACTTCTACTACCTTTCCAAACATTTCGGAGCTTGAAGCTTGATAAAACCTGGCTTCCGGTTTCACTCCCCTTACGGCCTCCAACATATTTAATACCCCAAGGCCCGTGACATCCCCTGTATAAACAGGCTGTGACCATGAATCAGCTACAAATGATTGAGCGCCAAGGTTATATACTTCATCAGGTGAAGAAAGCTTGACGGACCGTATCAAAGAAGGCAAGTCTGACAAATCTCCCGGAATTAATTCGATTTCGTTTACGATATGTTTAATATTCTCATGATTCTGGGTGGAAGTTCTCCTTTCTAATCCATAAACTTTATACCCTTTTTCAAGGAGAAATTCAGCCAAATATGAACCATCCTGACCAGTGATACCTGTAATTAAAGTTCGTTTCATGATGTCCTCCCAGTCTACTTTGATAAAGAAATTCCTCTGTATTGTTTATGCTGTCATCACCGTCTTATATTCTCTTTATCTAGGGACAGATCATTTCTTTTTTTAATATAAAAAAAATCCTTACATGTAAGGTTCAGGCAACTTCGCCATCATCCTTCATATAGGGAAATCAAACTTAGGAAAATAATCTTGCTTTCATTTGCTCTGCAATAACCTGTGGAGAGAAGTGATCTTTTATGTCTTGTTTTGCCTGAAATGAAATTTCTTCTCTTTTTTTGTGGTTTTCAAACGCTTCCCGCATTACAATTCTTACACTTTGTTCTTTTACTTTTGCCCATTTATGCCCATAATAATGAATAATTCTTGTCCGTTGCAACTCAGGATGCACTAATTCTAATTCCGGCTCTGGTTTTATTAGAAAACCATTATGATCATTCATAAACTCTGTGACCCCCCCCCAATTAATGGATATGACTGGTTTTCCCATCGCCATCATTTCCATCTGGGGCATCCCCCATCCGCAGGCCCTTTCAGTAGAAACATAGCAGGTGCAGCTTGAATATAAGGACAGAAGGTCTTCTCTCGGGGTATTTTCAATGATAAAATGGATATGGGGATTATTTTCCTTGTTCGGTATATACGAAGAGACCAATTCAGAAACATTCTCCTGGCTAATCCAGTCCGGGACGTATATCTTTACAATCAGGCTAACATCATCGGTATCCGAAAATTCTTCACAATAGCTCGGAATAAGTAAATCCAGCCCTTTGCGGTAATCAAACGCTAACGTGTACAAAAACTTAAAGGACTTCACTTCAGCAGGAAAAGGGTATGGATCAAATGGTTTCGTATATTGGCCACTCTCAATCGGATAATGAATGACGTGTACTTTTGAGGGATCGACACCGGATTCTGTGAATGTCCGATAATTAAATTGAGTGGGTACCCAAATCTCATCCATTTCATTGCAAAAATTTGCCCAATGCAGTGGTATGCGGTCCGTTTCGAATAAGGTAATTCCAATGGTTTTTTTAAAACCGTCTTTTTCTATACCGACAAATGACTCCGGTGTACCATGAATCATAAGAACAGGGTCATCACCCGGATCGCTGTTTAAACGTTGAATATTAGACAAGAAGTTCATATCCTCTTCTCCAATTTCTTTATGAGTGAGTGCAATATTCGCCACGTGTAAGGGGAGACCAACCTGTTGCAATGCTCTTAAGTAATTCCTTGAAACAATGCCGTACCCCCCCATATCACCAATGGGACCTGCCCACAAAATCCCTGAAGGTTGAACCATATTATCAATCTCCCTTGTTAAGATAGTCTAAAGAGTAAGGGCCTGAATTATCGCCCTTCCCTGCAAAACTGAAAACATAACATGGTATTCTCGATCGAACAAATATGATCCCCTTCTTTTATATTCAAGCTATCAATTACTGCCGTCACGTCGGGCACAAGGTGATTTCTGTAGTCGTGCCAACAAATAATTCCACCTTGCCGAATTACTTGTCGAGCTAAAATAGTATCTAATAATACACCCACCTTTGAATGATCACCATCGATAAATATTAAATCTGCTGCTGGGAGATCAGATGGTTGCACATCCCGTGAACCATTAGGTTTCACAATCAATTCCACTCGTGAATCGTCCTTCACACGTTCTCCAGCTATTTGAGGAACTTCCCCTCGTTGAATAGCTAATGTAGTAATATGAGTAGGTATTACGTCTATACCTACATATTTTTCAATCCATGGGCTATTGTCTAAAATACATTTCGCTGTGGCCCCCTGTTGAATGCCAATCTCAATTACTGTTTTAGGATAAAAGGTTCGTGAAAAGGCGATCAATGCCTCAACATCAGAGCTGGTGTAATAAGGTGCTTCACCATTAAAGGCACCGCTGCCAAAAATTTTAAAGAAAGTATCACTACTTATATTGCTCATAACATACCTCCCTACTAATTTAGTAAACTTCAACACATTTTAATCCATACTAGAAAAGTAATCATTTATCCTTTGCTCAAGTATTCTTTCCACTGTTCTTTTATCTTTTCTTTACCAAACAATTGAATTGCTTTTTTTCTCGCATTTTGACTGATCTCTTTTGCAAATTCATGATTGTTCAGTAATTCAGATAAAGATTTCCGTAATTCCAGAACACTATCGGAAACAAACCCTTCTTTTCCATTTTCAATTATTTCATGAACTTCAAAGGTACGTTGTTTAAGAAGTGGAAGTTGCCTTACATTTCAGAAACGGAAACGATTGGAATGCCTGTCATAAATGCCTCAATAAACCCAAGAGTATAACTCGTTATCCGGGCACCTGTATAGAAAAATGCGCGATTTCCCCTCATTTCCTGTTTCATCTGTTCATATGAAAGCATTCCCCCACTCTCGGGTGCCCCCTCATTACCCGGACCAAACAATTTGACCGGAAACCCTTTACAAGCAAGATGGAATAAATTGTAGTTGGAAACGATCCAATTTTTTTTGCATGGATTGACTCACTGTAATAATTTGCCATTTACTACCTTCCCAACTATCATACTCCTCCGGATCTTTGTAAAACCGAATCATAGCATCTTCTCCCATATACCCGGGTATCAACTTTTCCCTTGGAGAATACCTGACAATTTCCATCCCCTGCTGCCGATACGGAAGAAGCATGTTTTCAATCTCGGGATAAGATTGACCGATTGATCGCCAAATAACTCGTTTGTGCTTAATCTTTTCCCAATTTTTCATGACTAGTGAAGGGTCATGCATGATAATGATTACGTCTTTGTATTCAATCATTTCAGGATGCAGATCATCTTTTTGATAAAAATTAAACATATCTGCGAAATGCGGATCATAGGCCATATCAGGTATTGGAGGACGGAATGCACTCCCTATATGCGGACGGTGATATGCTCCATGCGAAAAGCATTCGTGTCCTAACTCAGTAAAAATTTTCAACTCAATATTCCAGTACGTCATGTACTGCTAAATATAAAATTCGCATGCTTTCCCTTCTCTCTCATTATTTATGCAACGCGGACTAACTTATAATGCAGGAGGGATTGGATTCCGATTTTTCTGTAACCATGCTGAAGCGTATAAAGGGCCTTTTTGAAATTCTTTATAAAATTTGTATTCTTCCGCTGATAAGGGGATCACTTGTTCAATAATAAAACTTAGGGAGCGTGTATCGGAATTTATACCTAGCTCGGAAGGAACAACATGTTTATTGCTGACGATTTCAACAACAGTATTAGGAACATTTGAATGAAGGGGGATTTCAATGTCAAATTCTCTTTTCGGGATGGTATAGTTTTGTAAACTGTCATTATTTACTGAAACGGTGGCAGACATATTATCCAATATATGATTCCTTCCTTTGATCAACAAAATGGCCGGTGGATTTTGTAACCCACTTTGAATGGAAATACGGAAATTCGGTGGTACCCATAAATCCAAATACCTGTTCATATCTGACACTTCGGGAGAAGAACCCAGAATTTCATATTTTTTAAACAAATTCAGATACCAAAATACACCTATTTTTGAATGATGCTCCAGATAATGACAAAGCCAATCGTTTGCAACCGTACCATAGTGTTTTATGCTGGACTTTATAATTTCCGGGAAACCCTTATCCACAATATGAACGACAGATTTGCAATCAGGGTGTACTCGGGAATTGGCCAAGTAATCGGGTATATATCCTATAGAATATTTTTTTGAGATTCTCATCCATAAATCATAATCCATACAAAAATCGAGAGTTTCATCGACTCCGCCTATAGTTTCAAATATATTCTTTCGGACGAATGCAGCAGGTTGGCAGATGATACAAAACTGAAACAAGGCTTTTCGGTCAAATGGTTGAACAGGATAAGGGTTCATTATTTTACTGTTTTCATCTATTTGATAGGCATTGCCGTACACCATGGCCCACTCCTGATGTTCCTTAAGAGCATTCACCGCCTTACTGACAGCTCTTGGCAAATAGGGATCATCCGAATTTAGCCAGCCAATAATCTCCCCTTTAGCCATTTTTAAGCCTTTATTGATGGCATCGGATTGACCGCGATCCGGTTCGGAGACGTATCGAAACCGATCTCCTAAATCACTGTATTTTTTCAAAATCTCTTGTGTACCGTCTGTCGAACCACCGTCTACAACAATATGTTCAATGTAGGGATAATCCTGCATCCGTACACTTTCGATTGTTTCTTCAATAAAAGCTGCTTGATTGAAGGAAGGGGTAATGATGCTTACCAGTGGCATTTCCAAATCATTCATTAGAATGCTCCTCTCATCTTAAATTGGTAATTTTAAACATTTCAAAATATCAATATGCAACACATTGATTAGTTCAATTAAATCCTGTAGGTAAGTTTTCTTTCCTTTGCCTGAATTAACATCATATGAATACGCATGTAAATTATTTTATGAAAACTAAAAGAATACCGAACTTTTTATTAAAGAATTTTGAAAATCTTTAGAAGTATTGAAAATTCAAGGTCAATCTATGGCATTAATTCAAGTAATATATTTTGCTTACATTATCTGTTTCCTTTATATATGTTCATATTAATTTCTCAACAAAGAAGCTATCTTGAATTTATAACATTCTCTTATGATCAATCGATACCTTCATCTCTTCCCATGAATAAACAAACGACAATATCCACTTCCTCAAGCTCACTCCCTATTCCCTATCTGCACTTCAATATTTTCAAGATACTTGGTTGCTTTGATTCATTGTTTTCCACCGACAGGTATATTCAATTCATCACCTTTTTTCACATAAAATACTTCATCATCCTGAACAAATTCTCCTTCGCTCGCACCGATACCCATATTTCGCTTCGTTTATGGTGTTTTCGGTAGCAAGTATTTTGCCCTGCCAATACACATTGCCGTTTTGTAAGTGCTTTCGTTCTGTCGGTGAATCTTTACCATCCAAGTGGCGTTCTTCATACATGCCTTTGATTGCATCTTTTACCATTCTCTTTGATTTGGTGCTTTTCATTTATCTGAAACCAAAATGTCATCGTGGCATGTTGCTAAGACCATATTCGAAGCACCTAATACCATGATAGGGATGTCTAATTCATTGATCAAATGCATGTTGCTACAGTCATCACTCACGTCCCCCCTGCCGATGACTGGCGTTTGCATATCCCTGGTTTAAGTGTTCCAGGTCCCCAAGTCCTTCCTACGGAATAACTGCAATCTGTTCAGTCTATTCGATTATTTCTTAACTAAAGCTTTTTTTCGGTAGCCTTTCATGTGATGAATAATCTCATCATACTGCGCCGAAATAATATAACCATATTTCGTTTAAGCATAGGAAGGATTTACACCCATTAAGCAATTCATACCTGATTGCCCGATAACCTCCTCTAAATCTTTGACTTTATCAAAAAACTGATCTTCCACAAACGGTCAACAGGCATTACAGTGATTACTTCGTTTAGATTCACCAATAATTGAATTACAAATATGTTGCAGCTAAAACAATTGCCGGAAAGGTATCTCTTCCCTCCGGTTCTAAGATTAGCGGTACTTGGGCTCCTAATTGACTGTTTTGAATGATATCCATATATTTTTTACTTGTCGAAATATAAGCAACATCCAATAATTGGTTCAAATTTAATTATCTCCATAGCCGAACCAAGCTAACTCTTTCTCAGATAGGTTGTTAAATCTATTCCCAAACCGTGAAAAAGAATAAAAAAATCCTCATAGATAATAATGCGCAAAATAAAATCACATCATATCAGAGGATAAAAAATGTCTTCTGGAGAAATTTGATACCAAGAGTCAGCTTTTTTGCGGATATAACTACTTTCATGTTCTCTTGGTTTTTTCTGGGTGAGTTCCTTAGAAAAACCCTTTTTTAATAAACAAATTAAAAAGAATTTTTTACTCCTTAGGAATAAACTGCTGAATGATAAATAAAATTACGTTTTCAACCTATATCACAACAACTCGAATTAAATGGGCTTCTTTCGTAGATAAAGTGCTTGGCAATTAGGTTCCAATCAACAAAATGGGTCATAGTTTAAAAGGGTACAGATAAATAAAGGAGGAGCCTGTAATATGAGTATGCCTACAATCCCACAAGAGCCCCATCGCCCTAATAAAAAAGAAGTGACGATTGATTTACTGGAATCGATTGCGTTAGAGGAAATCGCTTTGTCCCATATTATGAACGCGGAAGCAGAGAAAATCCAAGCATTTGTAGGGAAATGTTTAGACTTTCCTACCTGCCCGAAAAATGAAGAAATCATTAAGTTTAATAAAGGGGTCAATCAGCTGCTTGAAACCATTGTAATGAAAGAGTGGCTTTTACTAAATAAATTAGAGAATGTGTTGGATTTCTTCGATGATTCTCATAAATTTGATCGTCATAAAAAACATAAAAATAAAGATAAAAATAAAGACAAAAATAAAAATAAAGACAAAAATAAAGATAAAGATAATTGCGATTGCGACTGCGATTGCGATTGCGACTGCTAAGGCCACGAGATTGCAGTTATAAATAAACTAAAGAGGTGATCTATATTGAATCGCCTGTATAATGAGGAAAGTGCATTGCATTCATTAAGATCGGTTTACTACTATCAATCGTCACTGACAAACTATTTAAAGGCTTTTCTTACTATGTTAGAGGCTGAGTTCAAAATAGGTGACGACCAAACCATTGCAGATACTGTATACAGATTAATGAAGAATGTTAATGAACTGCAAAAGTTCATTAATCAGAGAATTGAGATGTTTTCCCAAATATTCACAGAAGCGGAAATCTATTTTATATATCTGGAGTACAAACCATTAAATGACGAGCATTTTCCTCAATGTGTAAGGCAACTACAAGATTTATCAGACAAATGTTTTTGTACTGCTTGGAAAAGAAAGCGGATTTCAGAGGAAGTCAATCAATTCTTTCAATTATATAATCGTCAAAAAAAAATGATGGACGAATTCCAATCCATATCAAGATGAAACAACCATATTTAGCAAAAAGCAAAAGGAAATCAGCTTCATTGAAGTAGTTGTCACGAAAATATATGAGGGTAAGTAATGAAAGGAAGAAATAATTATCAAAAAGTATAACTTAGAAAGAATACAAACGAAATTAGGCTACCTCAGTCCGCTCGTTTACGAAACAAAGGTAGCCTAGTAATGGTGTTTTACATGGGTCTCATTGCTTGGACAGTTCAAGCATTTATTTTTTTACTTACCCCTTAATTTCGAAAGAGGAGCTGACAGTAAAGTCAGCCTCTGTTTTGCTTTTCACTTCAACAACTGTAACGCTATTCTGCAATTCGATCAATTCCATACCTGATTCTGAAAATTGAAAAACAGCCAAGTCAGTAATCCATTCCTCCTAATATAGGTAAGATTGATAGGCTGCCACGAATCATCCCGAACGACTCAGTTCTATCAAAAAAGGAATCCCCAGTTGCTATGGACCTCGTTCAAGGAGCAAAACGAATCCGTCGTCATTATGGATCCCGTGAACAATCGTGGGGAATCCAAAGTGACAAAGAGCTGTACACTGCGCCATTTACGGGAGAAAAAGTCGTCCATTGCAAGTTCTGAAAAAGGAGAATTGGTAAACTGGATGGGAAAATGGCAAAAGGAATGGGTGGACAAGTAAACTAAAACATCCTCAATCTCTCTTGGAATTCATGCATCCTTTTTAAATAATAATGCATATGACGTTACAACATCCCGAACATCAGTAAAATCCCTTTGAGAAGATAAATCTCCTACATGTTCCCTACAAACCCACTTGAACCTGTTACTAATACCTTCATACTATCGTTTAGATGCTATTTCTTTTTTCACTCTTTTTAAATCAACTTCAACCATCATTTGAATTAATTGCTTTAAAGAGGTTGTTGCCTTCCAGCTCAATTCCTCTTGTGCCTTAGCAGGATTTCCCAGTAGCACCTCAACTTCTGCAGGTCTATAGAACTTTGGATCAATGACAACATACTCTTCATATTTTAGACCAACATATTCAAAAGCGATTTTACACATATCTCTAACTGTTGTAGTTTCTCCAGTGGCAATTACATAATCGTCTGCATTTTCCTGCTGAAGCATTAACCACATTGCTTCTACGTAGTCACCAGCAAAACCCCAATCTCGCTTTGCATCTATATTTCCTAATTGTAACTCCTCTTGTAATCCTAATTTAATTCTAGCTACAGCATCTGTAACTTTTCGAGTAACGAATTCAATCCCTCTTAAAGGTGATTCATGGTTAAATAAGATGCCACATAAAGCATGTATATTAAAACTTTCGCGATAGTGATCCAATAACCGTACAATTTCGCTACTCCATAAGGACTTCTAGGATAAAATAGTGTTGATTCCGATTGCTTTTCATCTTGAATTAAACCAAACATTTCACTCGTTGACGCTTGGTTAAATTTAACGGAAGGATTGTTCAATCTTATCGCTTCCAATAAATTGACTACTCCAACTCCTGTTACTTCAGCTGTAATTATAGGTTGATCCCATGATGTTCCAACAAAACTTTGAGCCGCTAAATTATAAACTTCATTTGCTTCAGAAATTTTTAGCGCTCTAATTAAAGACGAAGGGTCAGTCATATCTCCTTCAATTAAATCTACCCGATTTTCATTCCCTAGGAATTCTATTGTGCTAACTATGCTCCATCTTGTCCTGTAATACCAGAAATTAACGCTCTTTTCATTTCTATCTCCTACCGATCATTTATTATGCTTATTTAAAATCTATCTAATTTCTTAAATCAAAAATTGCTATCTCTAATAAAATATCAACTAAACATTCTTTACGGTTCTTGCAAAAATCTATAAAGCCATTCAAGACCAAATTTTTGCATCCATACAGGTACTCTTTTTTGTGCAAGCAAAAAATCTAAAGCTACACTTACAGAAATGGATACTAGACATTAAGTTCCTTAAGTTATTGGCCATTCATAGATTCCCATGGGTGAACTTAAGGAAAAAGTAAAATATGAGAATTAAAATTACGCATTAAATAGGAATTTTTATCATTTCATCATTTAGTGGAATAACACATCGTAAAAGATAAAATCTTTATAAGAGTAACTGGTGCAGATTTATTACCTAAAATTTTAAAATCAGCAGAAAATAAGTGTTTTCGGGTACTTATACATGGATTTGGTGAGGGGGTAGTTAAGTAGTTAATAATACAATGGGTGAGCAATTAGGAATTTTCCAATGAACCAACATGTATTTTTAGTTGTATTAATATGAAATTCAACCTCGAGCACTTCATTCATTTGCCCGCTCCGAAAAAATTAGGTTAAAGCGTGATATTCATTGATTTAAATTATTCCTCCGTATCAGTAAAAGTAAGTTTTGCCATAAATAAGACGATTGTCGATATACTGTGTTATATCTAATTTTCTCAAAATATCACTAAATATTATCATAATCATACCAATCAACAATGCCGTCCAAATAACTGACCTGATCCAAAACTTCATTCCCGAACCAAGTAGGTGCAGTGAATCATTTTCACCTCAATCAGTCCCTAAATCGTGGGTTTAATATCCCAAAATATAAGTTTGAATGTTTGTATTAACCATTTTCATCAGTAACGTAGTGATAGTTGGAATTAGGTTTTATCACTCAATCGTAGCAATGGTCCAATAACTGACAACCTGGTCTCAAGATGCGTTTCAAGTGTGTCAGGCACAATAAAGTTATCGTAATCAACCACAAAATAGTGAGTCCCTCTTGCTTTTGCCCATTCTACGGACGGGTTCCTCAACATCGCTCGAATCGAAGTAGATCTCCGAATACTTATCCTTTACTTTTTCTATCGACTGCATAAGCAATACTGCTGTATGATCTCGATTGTTGTTTGTACGTATATAGATCTTGATGTGAGAAGCTGGATAAGTTTGGTTTTCAATTAAGTTAAGGAACAAAGGCAAACATGAGTTTCTCCCTAGCAAGAATGGAAAATGGTTACAAACTCGGTAGGTTTCATTTTATTAAATCGGCATCCTTCCATTTTCACTTATATTATGACTAGCGGATTATTTATGTGAAATTCAAGGTTGATTTCTTCTACAATCCTGTTTATCGTCCAAAACAGCTGTATCTTAGTAATGGATAATACCCGCGACCACGTTTGTTTCCTCCTTTCGGGGCACGCCTTAGTTGAGTAGATCGAAAAATGCCGCAACTATATTTTAAATCTGGGTTCCTATTCCTAAGTAAATCTTAGTTCAACTGAACTACGCAAATTACGCTTTTTGGTGAACGTCAAAACAAGACGAATCTGGAACATCAATCGGAATACAATAAATGGGAACTAGAACGCAATCTCCCGCGTACTAAGCTAAATTCTACACCAGTACGTGTTTGACTTATGGTAACCTGGACCGAGGCGAAATGCATGCAGTACGATAGCTGTCCGGCCCATTACTAACCAAGCTTCACAAAAATAGCAGTACAAATAAAATTTAAAATAAACAAGAAATTTTCCTGTCACTGGAGTTGGTGAATTAGTTCAGGAAGTCCTAAAGGCTCCAATCCACCAAATAATAGAGGATATATAGATGAAGGCGTGTTTTCTGACACAATATTATTCTCTTGCTACACGCGTACAATTGGCTTCGACTTCTTCCCATGTCATAAAAATACGGACGATGTCTTCCTCAATGAGTTCTGTGCCGGTCTGTACCTCGATAATTTCTAAATCTGTTATGGCTTTAATACCGTGTTTGGCTCCTACTGGAATTTGTAGTACGTCACCCGGCTTTACTTCCATGATCTTATCATTAAGTACAAACAAACCTGTTCCACTAATAATGGTCCAAACCTCGCTACGATGGAAATGTTTCTGATAACTGAGATTTTTGCTGGCCGTTACACCAATTCGTTTAGTTAGCACTTCATTTCCATCATTAAATTTAATATAATCCAATACGCGATACCAACCCCAGCGACGTTCTTCATACATAGGACGCTCCTCAAACTGATTTGCGATCTCCTTGACTCGCGGACTAGCCTCTTTATCTGTCACAAGAATACCATCAGGGCTCACCACAACTACAAGATTAGATAAACCTAATACTGATACAGGAATATCTAGTTCATTAATAACATGCACATTCTGACAATCCGAACTAATACTTCCTTTGCCAATTAGGGGTGTATCCATTTCTTCTGTGAGTGTATTCCATGTACCAAGGTCTTTCCATTCCCCTTTATAAGGTACAACAACAATACTCTTTGTTTTTTCAACTACTTCATAATCGAAACTATTTTTGGGTAAATGAGTAAACTGTTTTATCATTTCGTCATATCTTAGTGGCAGCCCTTGTGATTTTATATGATTTAGTAAAAATCCAAGTTTAAATGCAAATACTCCACCATTCCACAACGCTCCTTCAGTAAGTAATCGCCTAGCATTTTCTTGATTTGGTTTTTCTGTAAAATAGCTAACATTTTGATAACCTTCGTCATGGTTTATCATTTGCGAACTATCGGGTACTATATATCCATATTTTTCTGATGGAAATGTTGGCTGAATCCCAACTAATGCAAGATCAGCATTTGAATGATTCACAACATTTTCTAAAGCATTCACATGGTGGAAAAACTCCTCTCCTGCATATGGGTCAACTGGCACAACTGCCACCACTTCATCGGGATCAATACCCTCTACAGAATATAAATATATAGAGGCTAATGCAATGGCTGGATAGGTATCGCGTCGGCTCGGTTCAATAATTAAAGGTATATCAGAACCCAACTGGCTATTTATCATATCAACCTGAGATTTACTTGTAGATACAATGGTACGTTCAGCAAGATTAGCTTTATGGAGTTGTTGCCAAACGCGTTGAATCATAGAGATATGCTTATACGGTTCTTGCCCAGCCGGCAATAACTTTAAAAACTGTTTTGAACGGGAATTATTTGATAAAGGCCAGAGGCGCTTTCCTGAACCACCAGATAATAAAATAAGACGCAAATTTATCACTCCTATATATTTTCAGTTTAAATTGGATTCACCTTTTCTTCGACATACTTAACTTCCTCTCAAAAACGCTCTGGAAAGGAAGAAAGAAGATTTTCTCTGCCTTGTGTACAAAATATTCGAATACGTTTTGAGAAGGGACTAGTGTATAATATGTGGTCAGAACGGGAAGGTGAGTTTCTCCGGTTTTTTTGTTTTCCATTTGTTTTTATGAAGTTGCTACTCATAATCTAAAAGCCACCTTGTCTACTGTAGACAGACTACTTTTGTACTCTTGGTATATTAATTTCGTTTAAAACACATCAAAATTTAAGCTCTAAATCATACGAAGACCTATAATTTAAGCTTTTATTAATTCCTCCTCTAGATCCGTTTTAAGTGACTAGAGTTTGCAATTTTAATACAAAGTTTTCTAATTCTTTCATTGTAATAAATTGGTTTAATTCTCTTTTCTCGATTACTTCTATTGCTCTGAATATTTTTCTCTTGAACCTTCTATTTGTTTCTTCTAGGAAACAAATACTTATCGGGAGCGTTACAATAATACAAGAAAAACCAAAAAAACCTTGAACAGCGTCCAAGATTTTTTAAAATGCATCCGTTTTGAAGCGATAGCGTTTTTTTCTCTATCTATTCTTTCCTCTTTGTTATTCGCTTGACCTTATATTGTTCCAAATCCCACTTCGACAAAAATTCCTTTGTAGAGGTATAGCCCGATTTTTAGAGAAAGACGATTTCATCCTCATTAAGTTTAAAATCAGTGGCGTTGATGTGACCAGTCGGAATTTGAATTGTGCGTTCAATCGTTTCTTCGTTCATATGTCGTAAATCATGGGCTTGAATCATCGTTTTAAATATATTTTTGAAAAGATGGATCGGTGTTGGAATAACCGCATCTATGTTAACTTCATCTTTCACAAAATGGAATCCGAACGTTGGAAAACGAGGTTGCTCTGTTGTATCAAATATCCATATTGGGAAGTTACTAAGTGTGATTTTAATTCCTAAAGAATAAAGGAACCAATTCACTCTTTATCTGATGATGTAGCCTTTCTTATTTTGTTAAAGTCCTTCAGCGACTGCTCTGTTCTCCCGGATATACCCACTAAATCTATCATAGGGCCCCATTCCCTTTTCATCCGTCACATCTTTCCCTACATAGTAACCCGCT
Source organism: Peribacillus sp. NJ4 (assembly GCF_030348345.1). Taxonomy (NCBI): domain Bacteria; kingdom Bacillati; phylum Bacillota; class Bacilli; order Caryophanales; family Bacillaceae; genus Peribacillus; species Peribacillus sp. NJ4. The sequence goes on along the minus strand of NZ_JAUCFQ010000007.1, from coordinate 4,515 downwards.
GCCGAATTCATCACTATTGTGTTACTAATCCATTCAATCCTGTTCATTCAATTTCTCCTTTCAGACAAAGGAGAATCCCCTTTGCCCTCCCTTCAAACTAACATGGTTTAAAAGAGGGCTGACAATCACATAGTCAAAGAGTTCAATGCCTAGTATTCGCCCGTTCGGCCAATCGCTTTGTCAAGTCTATGTCTTCCCGGTTTGGGGCCGGGTCGCCGGATGGACGACTCTTGCATTCAGACTTTCCACATGCCCGATGAAGCCCGACCACTTGGTTCTTGGTATTGAGCATCATGATGAGGAAAACCTCCCTGTCTTCATCGGCCAAATACGAGGCGGCCAATTCCGCGACATGTATATCGCGAATTGATTCTAAGAGGTCTATGACTATGCCAACAACATATTAAAAATTTTAGTGTCTTTCACTAATCCTTGATATGGGGATAAAAACAATTGAAGTTTGAATGCTTCTTTGTTATTTGATCGCCATTTTACTCAGTAATTCTGATGCCACTAGATACCCATATCATCAATGTTTAAATAGTCATTGTACTCAGTGAAGATTACATCACTGCTTCTTTCAAGAATTTGATGCTATAATTTCTGCTCCCTCGCTATGGCCGAATGTGAAAATTTTAAATTCCTTTTCCATCATTAATTCCCCCTAATTTTCATATCGCACATTGTGTCTTATGTGTAACATAAGGCGGTTTGAAGAATATAATATTAAGAGCAAGGCAACTTAGTCACCAATATCACTTCCACCAGCGATCCTTGCTCGTTGCTTCATTCAATTACGATATACCCTCTCTGCCGTTATTTTCTTAATAACAATATTTTTATTACTTTACATAAATTACAGATATAAATGAATCAGAATCCTAATCAATAAAGATTAGGAGGTGAAAACGATGGCACGTAACAACCTAATAAATTTACTTAGAAATGAGGGAGTAGTCGGCTACTACTTCCTTTTTTTTCAGCCTTTTCACACTGGAATTGGAATACGCTTACATTCATCTTGTTTAAACTTACAATCATCATAATTTTTATCTTCCTTACAGTTATGTTTATGGTTTTTTTCACTCATAATTTTTGTCCACCATATTAGTTTTTCAATGGTTCTGAAATCACCCTCCCTTGAAGTTACTTTGACTTTAGTGCGCATTTTGTTGGGCAAGAACCAATGTGTTTTCATTATTTGGATATTCTCCAAAAAGAAAGGGCCGTTTATAGCGGTGGTGGGCTCCGTCGGGGATCTTCTTCGGTTGAATATGCAGTTAATCCTGAAACTCAAAGGGAAAACAAACAAGATTCTCCGGGTTAAAGAAGGCAAAACGCAAAAAATCCACGATATGTATATCGCGAATTTCGTCCAGGAGGTCTGAGTCCTATTTATTCCCATCTCGCAAGGGAGGCGGCCCTATTTACCCCTTCTCAGGCCTACCGGCAGTTAAATAAAGCGGCAGACTTCGCTGGGGTGGAACATGTCGGGAACCATACCTTACGAAAAACGCTTGGCTATTGGTTTTACAAGGTCACTATGGATATTGCCATGCTACAAGGATTCCTGCTTCATTTGCACCCTTCAGTTATCTTACGCTATTTTGGGATTACAGAAGAAGAGACGAACAACGTGTTGAAAAGCTTTAGTGTCTTTCAGGCTACCTAAAAAATCAGGGATGTATAAAATTATGATAACTTCTTTTAAATTGACATTATGTTAACTAATAATGAATAACTTTTTTTATCAATATGGACAAGTATACTTTCCTTTTTATTTGCTTTTCATATATTGATAGCAAATGGAATAGAAAGGAGTAATATTTCTATGTCTTCTCAAGCTGATTGTTGTAAAAGAAAATGCTGCGTTGGCGACCATCACCATCATTGTTGTAAAAAGAAGTGCTGCCATGAGGACCATCACCATCATTGTTGTAAAAAGAAGTGTTGCAATGAGGACCATCACCATCATTGTTGTAAGAAGAAGTGCTGCCATGAGGACCATCACCATCATTGTTGTAAGAAGAAGTGCTGCCATGAGGACCATCACCATCATTGTTGTAAGAAGAAGTGCTGCCATAAGGACCATCACCATCATTGTTGTAAGAAGAAGTGCTGCCATAAGGACCATCACCATCATTGTTGCAAGAAGAAGTGCTGCCATAAGGACCATCACCATCATTGTTGCAAGAAGAAGTGCTGCCATAAGGACCATCACCATCATTGTTGTAAGAAGAAACGCTGAGATAATAACTTTTGGGGTAATTGGTAGTTTGTTAAATGGAAAGTGCTTTGATACCATACTGAACTATATCCCGGATAACAGATACCAAAAAAAAGTGTCCCTTATCCGGGTTTTTTTATGTTTCCATAGATGTAATTGAGTATGGACGGAGGGTTTCTATTAGTAAAAATATATATACTGAATTTCAGATTAAAGAACTTGAAAAGAATCCGAATATCATTAGTGCTTCCGAGCGATCTATTTCCTATAGTCCGGAATTTAAGAGTTACTGATACCGTGTAACGACCCAAACCAATACCGCTATTTGCTACGTAGGCGCGAGTCCCATTAGAGTTTGCTCAGTAGTAATAGAAATGAACAGTGTAATATTGGTAACATTTGGGTAAATCGATATAAGTCACCCTCTTTCTAATTTTGTTAAAAGAAACACAATGAACAAAGGCTTTTTTGAGCTATTGTTTTCTATATTTTATTCAATAATAGTTTGATAGATTGTGTACTTGTCCTTAGGTATAAGTGGATTTTTTGTTTAAAAGAGCCCTTTTTTATGATTGATGAAGCATCCCCGGTCTAGTGTGAATACTATATATATAACACCCTTTTTTAAAAGACTAACTCGCCAAATAAAAAAACCTCACAAATTCAATCTTCCGTTTCAAGCTCGAAGAGGCGACGACTTCTCACAAAGACAAGAAAGCCCCGTATGGCGGCTGTCAACGGTAAGTAGACCGTAAGGGACATTAATGGGTTCAGCACCAAAACCCTCTTGGTGTGTCAAAAGTTCATCTTTTGACCCGCATACCGGCGAGAGAGCCCAAAAATTGAGGGGGGTGTTTTTTGATTGGATGTACAGCCACAAATGCGATAATGACCATCACCATGATTATTGTAAGAAAAACGCTACGTTGATGACTTTTGGGTAATGAAAACTAAAAGAGCCCCAGCACCCACCTTTGGAAATTCAGGGTGATACAAGGGCAATCAATTGTATTTTTGGAGGAAAAGGAAATAACTTGTAAATAGCATTCCCTAAAACACGGTTGTATATCCAACATAGAATCTAAAAAAATCCGGCGGGTACTGAAGGGAACTGTACCCTTGGGGACAGTTTATGAAGTTGGAAGCCTATGCGATGGGGAAGTTTGCTATATAATATTCAACCAATTAGGAATGTGCATTTAATAAACACAAATAACCTCTGACTAACTTTTTAGGCTGATACAAAGGCGATTAATTTTTTAAGAAGAGACTCCATATATATATTCCTTAAACATGAAAGTTGCTATCTAAACCTAACAAACTTTATTTAGATGAACAATGCACGGTCTTAGCGGGGGTTACGCGTAACGAAAAGATTAAGGAATGTAAATCATTGGGATTGGAAATGGACATGTTTAATTAAGAGAGGTTCGGTGAAACCTAAAAGATTCATATGTCAGTTATTTAACTTTCTCACCTGTTGGTTGCATATGAAAAAGAGCTGATCGCACAGTCTTTAAAGAACTAACGCACCCGTGGACTTTTTTAGTTACCAAAAGATTAGTTATGTCAACCTCACATGTATCGCGTACTCATTCTGTTCCTTCTCCTTAGACTGAGTGTATCTTAGTAAACTATTTTTATGGATTTTTTTTGCCCCAGTATACCATTCCTCAAATTCTTTTTAAATTTTCTTCAAACAAAAAAACGAGACTGTCAATGACAATCCCGAATGGTGTATGTCTGAAAAGAAAACAAATGAACATGAGCACCTTTTATATTTCTAGAAAATCACTTTCGTTCCAGAACCAGTTTAAGGGCAATCGGAGATAGCTATTTCACCATTTCCAAGTGTTGTTGTCGACATGAATGTGTTACCGTTTCCGGTTATTATTACAGTAATGCTCTTGTTATTCATTGTATTGTCCACATTGAGGGTGTACGCAGGAGTAGCACCAAACAAACCAGGGTTGTCGGTAGTTCCTTGACCCGTTATTGACACAGTGCTACCCGGACAACTAGGAACGGTAAAGGTAGTTGCCGTGAAAGTAAATGCAGGGACAACAATTGATCCACCGTACTCAAACGTAAAGAAGTTGTTAGTTGGTGTGCAGTCCGAACAGAAGAGACCATTATAGTTAACTCCTCCAGGCGGATCTTGTTCGACTCCGTTAAATGTAACAGTTGTTCCTGCATTGCCCTGTCCTCGGTTAATAGAAAAGTCATTTCCTGCCATATTCGTTACTTCACAATCACAAAGTGTTGTTTGACAGTTAACAATAGTAATT